>CAZUPX010000661.1:0-8729 GCA_964622155.1 uncultured Planctomycetaceae bacterium
CCTCAGGCGCGAGTTTCCCGAGAAGCAGGAATCGTTCGAGCAGACCTACACGCTGCGGGCAGCGGGTCAGAAGTCGCGGCTCGATATCAAAACCACCAGCAGCAGGAATGGCGGACCCCCGGTCGGCACGGTCGAGACCTACCTGGCCACGCCCGAAGCTTCGTTTTATGGCACCGGTCTGGGCGAGGCCCCGGCGATCGACACGGCCCGCGAGTTGACCTATGCCGAGGCCAAGCTGCGGATCGCGGTCGCGTTTCCAATCGACAAGCCGTTCGCACTGGGCGGCAGCACGGTGCTCGATGTGTTGAAGCAGGTGCGCGTCGACGGCGTGAAAAAGATCACGCACAAAGGTCAGCAGTTCGTAAAGATCAGCTACGACCAGCCCGGCGGCAAGGACAGCCCCGACCTCGCGAAGTCATACGTCCTGCTCTCTCCGTCTGAAGGCTGGGCCGTGCGCGAGTTCTCGACGTCGAGCGGCCACGGGTCGGACCAGAAGGTCGTGCGAGGCAAGATCTCCTATGGCGATGTCCGCGACGGAGTGCCGGTGGTCCAGAGAATCGAGACCTGGCAATATGAAGGCCGCGATCAGACCTGCGTGATGCACGAAGTGGTCATGATCTCCAAGTTCGACACCGGCGATCCTGCCGTGAAGTACTTCCAGGCCGACACGTTTCATTAGTAGTGTTCAGTGGTCAGAGTTCAGTGGCCAGTGGAAGAGTAGACACAACGAAAGCGTCTCGATCCGACCGCCCACGCGTCAGCTTTTTGTCCTTTCCTTAGCTGACCACTGACCACTGATCACTGACCACTGACCACTCTCTCTACTGCTCGATCAATCCGCTCCAGGCACGTCGGTTTGCCGAGGATTTCCAGACAATCATACAAACCCGGACCCACGGGCTTGCCCGTTGCGGCCACGCGGACTGCATGGATGATGTCGCCGGTCTTGATGCCCTGGGTGTCGACGAACGAGTGCAGGGCCGTTTCCAGGTGCGGCGTGTCGAACGGCTCGACCTGCTCAAGCGCGGCGCGGAATTTGGCGAGCAACTCGGCGGCGCCGGGCTTGCGCACGTTTTTCTCGAAGGCCGCCTCGTCAAAACGGACCTGGTCGACAAAAAAGAAGTCAGCGTAGGCGATGATATCGCCGAAGACTTTTAGCCGGTCGCCGGCCGCCTCGACGATCCGCGTCAGCTTAGGGCCGACCTCGCAGGGTGCGGGCGACGCGACCAGTCCGGCTCGCTGAAGATATGTCAGCATGCGGGCCACGCGCTGCTTGATCGGCAGCTCCTGCATGGTGCGGTCTTGAAAAGCCCACAGCTTCTTGGGATCGAAGCTGGCCGGCGCCTTGGTGACGCGCTCGAGCGAAAAATTCGCGATCATCGTGTCGCGCGTCATGAACTCCGTTTTGTCGTCTAGCGACCAGCCCAACAGCACCAGGTAGTTGATGATCGCATCGGGCAGGTAGCCGACCTGCTCGTAAAAGTCGACAATCACTGGATTGAACGTTTCGCCGCTAGTCTCCAGGCCAATTGCCTTGGCAATCGCCACCCCGTGCTCGTTCACCAGCGCGAAGTCGCGGTTCTTCAGGTATTTGTCGAGCTTTCGCTTGCTGAGCTTGTTCTTGCTGCCCGGCTCGGCCACGTAGGGCAGATGGGCATATTGCGGCAGCACGTAGCCGAGCGACTGGGCAATAAATATCTGCCGCGGCGTGTTCGACAGGTGCTCTTCGGCGCGGATGACATGCGTGATCTCGAAGTCGTGGTCGTCGACCACGCTGGCCAGGTGATACAGGCACGTGCCGTCAGTCCGCTGCACGACGTGGTCTTGTTCGCGGGCCCACTCGAACTCCACCTGTCCGCGCACCAGGTCGTCGATCACAAGGCTGCCCTCGCGGGGCATCTTCAATCGCACGACGGCTTGCCGTCCTTGGGCTTCGAAGGCCCTCTGCTGTTCGGGCGTTTCGGCCATGAACCGCCGGCTGTAAAGAAATGGCCGCTTCTCGGCCTGCGCCGTCTCGCGCTCGGTCTGGATTTCCTCCGGCGTGGCAAAGTCGCGATACGCAAATCCTCCGGCCAACAGCCGAGCCACGGCCACTTGATACCCGGCCAGCCGCTGCGACTGATAGTAGGGCGCGTACGGCCCGCCGACCTCGGGGCCTTCGTCCCAATCGATGCCCAGCCAGCGAAAGCCGTGCAGAATCGGGGCGAGCGCCGCGTCTACGTTCCGACCCGCGTCGGTGTCGTCGATCCGCAGCAAGAACTGGCCGCCGTGCCGCCGTGCGAACAGCCAGTTGAACAGTGCCGTGCGCACCCCGCCGATGTGCAAGTATCCGGTCGGACTGGGAGCGAATCGGGTGCGAACCATGAGCAGGGGTCAGGGGCCAGGGATCGGGGGTTGGTGAGATCAGAGTACCGAGAACATGCGACAGGGTACAGGGGGCGATCATTGGCCGAGATTGCCAGAAACGCTCGCCCTGATCTCTACGTCGGCAACTGTTCGACAATGCCGGCGAGGAATGTGGCCAGGCGCTCGGATGCGACCAACGCGTTTTCCTTGAGTTGCCACATGTCCTTGATGCTCGACGGGCGGCGCAAAATGGCGCCGGCGGCGGCGCCCAGACGGCCGGCGGCGCTACGGCGCTTGACGAGATAGTCGATGTCGCGCGGCAGGGCGTGGCGCACCGCGTCGCTGATCACTCGCACGGAGAGGAAACGAATCTTTTCTTGACGGCACACCTCGGCGACGGCGATCGACTCCATGTCGACCGCCAGCGCGCCGTAGCGCTCGCCTAAAGTCTGCTTCTCACTGGGTTCGGCAACGATCCTCTCGTTGGTCAAGAGGCGTCCAACGTGCAAATGGCGCTGTGAAGCGATCGCCGCCGGGTCGAGCTTGAAGTCGATTTCGAATTGCCTTCCGCTGGTGTCGACGATCGCGTTGGCTAACAAGATGTCGCCTTGAGCCATGCTGTCGTGCAACCCGCCGGCAAAGCCGGCCGAGATGATCCATCGCGGCTTGTGACCCAAAATGATTGCCTGCGTAGCTCGCTCGGCCGCCATTCGACCCACGCCCGACTCGATCACGACCAGTCGCTTGCCGGCGAGTCCGCCTTCGCGCGCAACAAAGCAGGCCCCCTCGGTCTTGATGACGCCTTTGAGCCTATCTAGCAGCCCGCCGACCTCGATGGGCAGGGCGAAGACCAGGCCCACGTGACACTCATCGCGTGGCGGCTTGGGAGGCCCTTGCTCGGCGGCAGATTTGGGATCCGCCTGTGCAGCGGCGCGCTGGGCCGATTGTGTCGCCGCCTCGCGCAGCGTTTGCTGCGCTTTGACCATGAGCCAATTTCGCAAGATTCCCTGCCACATGCAGTTTATTGTAGTTCATTCGCGACCGGAAGATAATCAGCGGTGTTTGAGTGTTGATGGATACAAGCTTGAGATTTGGGTGCCACTGGCTTTGCCAGTGCTTCCCAGATGTCACCCTTAGAATGAAATGTTAACGTGAGCGATCCAAAGCCGCATCGGAAAACCGTCCGCCATTTTCACGAGCCCGGTCACCTGCACGAATTGACGTTTTCGTGTTATCAGCGGATGCCGTTGTTGACCAACGAGCAGTGGCGGAAGCAGTTGGCGCGCTGTCTCGACAGCGCGACTGAAGGGGAGAGGATCGAACTTGTCGCGTTCGTATTCATGCCCGAGCACCTTCACTTGCTCATTCACCCAAGGAACGTGAATCCGTCGATCGGTCGGTTCCTCGCACGGGTCAAGCAGCCATTTTCCAGGCAAGTTAAGGATAGCCTCGCAGCCTCCGGATCGCCGTTGCTGCACCGATTAACCGTGCAAGAACGTCCCGGAAAGACCTGCTTTCGATTCTGGCAGGAAGGCCCCGGATTCGATCGAAACCTGTTTTCTCCAGCGGCCATCGCGGCGTCGCTGGACTACATACATCAAAATCCAGTGCGCCGCGGACTCTGTAAGCGGGCGGTCGACTGGAAGTGGTCTTCGGCCCGGTACTACTTGAGCGATCCTCCTAGACAACAAGAAAGTGATCTGCCCTTCATACACGGTCTGCCGGTCGGGGTGTTTGGCTAGTTGCTGGGTGCCACTGGCTTTGCCAGTGCTCGCTTACGACAACGCTTCATTGACGTAAGAACGAAGAGGGACGGCACTGGCACAGCCAGTGGCACACCGGAGCAACCGCTCGTCCGGAGCCCACACCTACCCCAACTGCCACAGCGCCATTTTCAGCGTGTCGCCCAGGCGGCGATTGACGCCCAACACGGCGGCGGGCTCAAAACCGCAGTGAACCATGCAGTTCTCGCAGCGAGGATCGTTGCCGCGGCCCAGCTTGTTCCAGTCCGTCTTGTTCATCAGGTCGTCGAATGACTTGTGATGCGTGTCGGTGATCAGGTAGCAGGGGCCCTTCCAGCCGCGGATGTTGCGCGTGGGGTTCGCCCAGGCCGCACAGCGCAGCTCGCGCTCGCCGCGCAAGAATTCAAGATACACGGGCGACGTGTTCAACCGGAACGACGCCAGCAGGTCCTTGGCCTGGCGAAACTTCTCATGGATGTCCTCGCGAGTCATGAAAATATCTTGCGCCCCGAGCGGATTGATCTGGTGCACCGCGGCGTATCCGTAGGCCGGCGACATCATGAACCCGTCGACTCCCAGCTCGGTCAGGTAGGCTAACAGCACGGCGATCTCGTGCATGTCGGTTTCTTTGTAGATCGTCGTGTTGGTGCACACGAGAAAGCCGGCGCTCTTGGCGGCTTTGATTCCCTCGATGGCCTCGGCGAACACTCCCTGGCGTTCGACGGCCCGGTCGTGGTTGGCTTCCATGCCGTCGACGTGCACGTTCCAAAAAAAGCGGCTCGTGGGCTTGAAGCCCGAAAGCTTCTTGCGCGTGAACATGCCGTTGGTGCACAGATAGATATGCTTTTTGCGCTCGAGAATTTTGGCCACGAGCTCTTCGATGCCCGGATAGATCATCGGCTCGCCGCCGCAGATGCTGACGCACGGCGCGCCGCACTCGTCGACCGCGGCCAGGCACTCGTCGATCGTGAGCTTGTCCTTCATCGACGTCGAGTACTCGCGAATCCGCCCGCAGCCGGTGCATGTCAGGTTGCAGGCGTGCAACGGCTCGAGCATCAGCACCAGCGGAAACCGCTTCGTGCCCGCAAGCTTCTTGCGCAACAAGTAACTGCCCATCGTCCGGGCGAGCGAGAGTGGAAAGCGCATCTAGCTGTCCCCAACGGGCTAATAGAGCATCCGGAAAATTGCGTGTGTGCCACTGGCTCTGCCAGTGCGTTTTTTGACATCACAATCCGCTAACAGCACTGGCAAAGCCAGTGGCACCCGAGAATCAAACTGCGACTGACCGCTAGGAATCGACCCGTGCGCTCGCGGCGCTGGCTTCGTCCGCGGGAGTTCGCGAGCGGTCCGCCGGCTGGCCGCCGTGTGTCGCGGCCCAACGGGCCAAGGCCAGCAGCGGGAAATAGATCGGGTAGTAGTGATACCGCAGATAAAAGACCTGCGGAAAACCGGTGCCGGTAAACTCGCTCTCGTCCCACGTGCCGTCATCGCGCTGCGTGGCCAGCAAATAGCCGATGCCGCGCAGCACCGCATGCGAACGCGCGTGGCCGGACGCAATCAGACCCATCAGGGCCCAGGCCGTTTGCGATGCGGTGGCCGGTCCTCGGCCGCGCAACTCCGGCCGTGCGTAACTGTCGGGCGATTCGCCCCACGCGCCTGAGGGCTGCTGGCAGGCCAACAGCCAGTTGGCGCCGGCGGCCATCGCCGGGTCATCGCCTTTGAGCCCGACAGCCGCCAGTCCGACCAGCGACTGCCAGGTGCCATATACATAATTGACGCCCCAACGACCGAACCAACTGCCGTCGCTTTGTTGCGTGCGCCGCATATAGGCCACTGCCCGATCGACCATCGGATCGCCGTTGCGACGGCCGAGCTCGCCGTACATTTCCAGTACGCGGCCGGTCATGTCGGGCGTGCTGGGGTCGATCATGGCATTGTGATCGGCAAACGGCACATGACAGAGAAATGCGTGATCGTTGTCGCGGTCAAAGGCCCCCCAACCGCCATCGCTGTTCTGCATGGCCTCGATCCAGTTGATGGCCCGCGACGTGGCGACGGCCAGGTGGTCGATCGTGGCCACACGGCGTCGTGCTTCGCTGGCACTGCTCTCGGCGCTTTGAGCGACCATCACCAGTGCGGCGTCGCTCGAGCCGGCGGTTACGTGGGCACTGGTCACCTGGGTATCAAGCGCCATCACCGCCATGGCCGTGTCGTCGACATCGGGATAAAAGCCGTTGGCATACTCGAAGCACCAGCCGCCGGGTTCGGCATTGACGGTTTCGCACCAATCGCCGCGGCTACGGACCTGATGCACTAACAGCCAGTCGACGGCGCGGCGAGCCGGCAAATGTCGCGGTCCCAGGCCGGCGGCCGACAGCGCCCGCAGCGTGATCGCCGTGTCCCACACCGGTGACTTGCACGGTTGCAGGCGAACCGCTTCGGCGTCTTCGATGATCAGGCCGCGGAGTTGCTCGCGGCAGTAAGTCATCTCGCGGCTGTCATCGCGATAGCCCAGACACCGCAGCGCCACAACGCTCCAGATCATCGGCGGGAAAATGGCGCCCAGTCCCTCGCTAACCTCGAAGCGATCGACCATCCACTTTTGCGCCGCGGCCAAGGCCCGGCGGCGCAACGGTCGCCAGCGGCGCCGCTCGACAAACTTGAGAAATCGATCGACCGCGCGAAAGAATCCATCCCAGCTCAACGGGCCTGCGGGCTCGCTGTGACCTGGACATCGCAGCGGCGGCCACTCGTCGGGTGGATTGAGAAACAGCTCGGAAATGCCCAGCTTGGGGTCGATCTGCACGGCCGGCCGGCAGGCCCACATGATCGACAACGGCACGATGATCGTCCGCGACCAGGCGCTCACCTTGCTCAGGTTCACCGGAGCCCAACTCGGCAGCAGCACAATCTCCGGCGGAACTGCCGGGCAATGTTCGTACGAGATCTGTCCCAGCAGTGCCAGATAGAACCGCGTGAAACTATTGACCACGTCGGCGCCACCATGCGTCAGAATGACGGCGCGGGCCCGCGCCAATTGCGGCGAGCCCGAGTCGTGACCCGTGAGCTTGAGCGCGAAATAGGCCTTCACGCTCGCGCTTGTGTCCAACGGTCCGCCAGGATAGGCAGCCCAACCCCCTTCGGGCAATTGTTTATCGAGTAAGTACCGCGCCGCTTTGCGCGCTGTTTGCGACTGGTGCTCACCCAAGAACGCCAGCAGCAGAATATATTCGCTCTCGAGGATCGTATCGCCTTCGAGCTCAGCGCACCAATGGCCGTCGCTTTGCTGGTGTTCGAGCAGCCAGGTTCGCGTGCGCGCGATAGCAGGTTCCAGCGCGCTGCCCATCGGTCCGGGGATGGTGGGCGAAGTGGTATGGTCGGCTTGCTCGTCGTCCGATGACGAGGCTAGCGAGTGCTCTCTCGCTCTGGTGCTGCTTGCATTTCGAATTGCGTCCATGCCGCGAACCCTCCTGATTCACTCTGACCGCTGGCAGTTCCGTCGCAGGATGACAATCTATGTCATGCGGGCCGCCTGGGCAAGATCAAAGAGACGCCCGTCGCAAAGGCACGACGCGAAACATTTGCCCATCGTGTTTGTCGATTTTCGGGAGCTCGTCGAGAACGCCAGCTTCCACGAGGTCGTCAAATACCTTTCGCGACACAAACTTCGTAAAGCCGTAGTTGCCCGGCGAGCGATAGCGTGCCACTTCACCCCACGCGACATAGATGTGCGAGATATCGTTGTCGGCCAGTGCCACGCGGATCTGTCGAGCGGTCTTGCCTTTGGCAAGTAGTTCGAAAATCGAGTCGTCGAACACCGTGTTGTACAGCACGGGCACCTCCAGCTCGAACGGCTGGGCATCGCCCACCAGCAGCACGCGCGAGACTTCGTCCTTGTGCTCGTTGAGATACAAGTGCCACGCATCGACGTGCCCTGAGTCCCGACGCAAGGTGTCGAGATCGGTCAGAAAACGATTCTCGCCCAGCACACCGTTACTCATAACTGTGAAGTTGGCAACCAGACCCAGCGCGAGAAATCCAGCCAGTGTGATGCGCCACGCGCGCGTGCTCGACCACGTGGCGCCAATGCCGGCCAGCAGCGCGAGAACCGGCATGATCGGCACCCAGAAGCGTTCGATGCGATGCGTGAACAGCCACCAAGCGGCCATCACGTACACGAAGTACAACAGCAGACCTCGCACCAGCGGCTGCCGGCGCCACGCCGTCAAGGCCAACGCCGCCAACGGCACGCCCAGCGGACTGATCCAATCGCTAGTCAGCATGACGCCCGCTGCACGTCGCGCGAGGTCGACCAAATCGTAGTTGGGCGGCCCATGGGCACGGGTCCACTGATCGTTCTTGGCGATGGTGCGCGTCAAGCCATCGAACCAATCGTAGATCAGCGGATAAACCGGGTTGCCGGTGAGCACCGCGTTCTTGCCGAGCCACAGCCCGCAGCCAAGCACGCATGCCAGAACAAACACGCCGACGGGTGCGGCGGCCCTGACCAGTCGCGCACGCACCGGTTCGCTCGACCCACGGTGGAACAATGACTCGATCCCGACACCGGCGATCCACATGCCGAGCGGCAGGACCGAGAACACCGCGGCCGGATATTTGCACGACACCGCGCCTCCGGCC
>CAZUPX010000662.1:0-2484 GCA_964622155.1 uncultured Planctomycetaceae bacterium
TGCATAGCAGGGGCCGGGGGCTGGGGACTAGGGGTTAGAAACTAAGAACGCTCCGGTCTTTCAGACTCTCTTGCATTGCGGCTACGCTCATCAGTTTCGGATTCTCTTAGGGTACGGCTGCGCTCTTACGTCTCAGACACTCACAGTTGGCGGCTGCGATCTGCTCTGACAGACACTCGCTCGGAACGGCTGCGCTTCGCTGCCTCGGACACTCAAACTCTGCGGCTCACTTGCCTTCCAGTAGTTGACTCGGTTTCAAAATGATTGTGGTTCCGGGCGGCTCCGGCATCAAGCCGCCGCGCGCTAAGTTGCAGGCTTCCACGGCGCGGGCGAAGGTCTCGTATTTGCCGCCAAACGCGCGGTACACGCGCTTGCCATGTTTGTTGGGCTGCGGGGCGATGGTGGCTGTCCTGTAGCTCGGTCCCTTCGCGCTTGGGGTTTCGATGACAGCCCACTCGCCGTCATAGCTGCGGATCGTCTTGGTTTTCGTCTTCAGGTCGACGGCCCAGCCCCTATCTACACGGATTTTATACAAAGGATTCTGGCGGGGATCGGCCTGGGCGTCGACGCGGCTTGGAAGGCACGCGCAGCAGGCTATCACCACCGCCAGAATCTCGAAGGGCTTATCCTGAGCGAAGTCGAATGGACGCATCATGGTAGGGAGTTGCTCCTTTCAGCCGTCAGTCTTTGCGTGGTGAACGATTCATGGCAACAAGGTGTTCGTCAATGGCCCCCAGCTTCGACACGATGTTGAACAGGACTATTGCTCCTTCCAAAACGACTCGAATCCACAGAATTCCAATGACCGAAGCGATAATCTGGACGGTGTAAATCCCCAGGCTCCGTGGTACTCGTTCTACGGCCTTCCACCATTCACTTGGGTCGTCCGGCGCACGATGCTCCATCGGTCCTTCGGCGGCGGGGCTTTCGACTTTGAAGCGAGATAGTCTCTCGGGAGCGACAATATCGTAAAGGTGTGCGTAGCCCAGGACACTAATCCAGATAAACGCTGCCAGCAGAGCCAGACACCATGTCCACCGGATAATCCAGGGTGTGAGATATCGCTTGAACATCGGATCAACCAGATACACGAGGATTTTCCACAAGTCGGCGCCCCGTCGTTGTCGAAGAGCCTTCCGAAACATGTGTCCCAACTCGCCGGGCATGAACTCCTCATAAAAACTGCTGGAGTCGCCTTGCAGCACGGGCTTGCCGACTGGCAGCACCACCGGAGGCGGCACCGGACCATCAATCGGCATGGTGAACTGGCGACGACATGCCGGGCAAGCAACCGACCGCCCTACAAGCGTCCCGTCATTGGGAACTTGATTGCCGCAATAGGGGCAGTTGACGAATTGCATCGCAGCACCCAACGTAAGTGAAATGACGACCGCCACACAGCGGACCGGCAGTGAGGCGAAGCATGGAGTTTCTCAATTGCGTCGTTTGGAAAGCATGTCCGTCATGGCTGCCTCCGTTTTTCAAAGGGCGTCCCGCGCACTGACTCGCGCCCTTGCTGGATCATGCCCTTCAAGACGCTCTCGATGCTTGACGGGCTCTCTGGCCTAATGCGCTCGAACACATCAGCCGCCTCTTCAAAGCTGCGAAACGACTGGTCTGGAGCTACAGGATGGGTCGGCGGAATCCCAATATAGAGAAAGTACTCCATGCTGCCGGTCGGCTTGACGATGCCATACATGCCGGATGCGTCTCGCCATTCTTTTTTGTCAGCATCGGTCGCATGAAGCTTCCATTGAAGCTGGCCAGGAGTCAGGAAAGTCTCGATGGCGAGTTGGGCGTCGTCAAGACTCCTGTACTTTCCGATTGGAACCGTCTTGCTGACCTGTTTGTTCTTGACGCGCTCGATAGCCAAGTAGTCCTTCGGCCGCGCGGCGCTCCAGGTGATCCTGAACTCTCGATTTCCAGCAGTGGTGGTCCATGACTTCTGGTTCTTGGTGTCGACCACCTGTCGATAATCAAACTTTTGCTTCGCACGCTTTGGCGGTTCCCGCAAGTTGTCCTGGTCGGCCCGTGCGTCGGGACCATCGAGCGGCTGAGACGGAGGGGCAAGTAACAAGGCGAGAAACAGGACGGTTGTGGTTGTCATAATTTTGCTCCCGTGAGCTTCCCCAGGTTTTGTGGGCGCTCCAGGAATGTGGGGCATCGGTTCCACTAATTTAGCGGATCACGGCCGACAATCCAGCGACGGCTCTGCGATGCCGCAGGAAAGTGCTAAACTAACGGCTGGTTTGCCCGAGAACCCCTTGAATCCATTGGCCAACGCCCATGACAAGCCCGAATGGAAAGCGGCCGGTCGGTCGACCGCTTGGGCCGACCAAGCTGACGCCGGAGCTGACGGACAGGCTGTGCGCTCTCATTTCCGCCGGCCTTTGTTTGCGACAAGCCTGTCGTCTTATCCCAATTGACCCGCAGTCCGTCTACAACTGGATGAGCGCCAGCCGGGAGGGGACGGTCGAGCCGTAC
>CAZUPX010000663.1:0-3191 GCA_964622155.1 uncultured Planctomycetaceae bacterium
TTCGTTTTCCGGGATGTCGTTGGCCGCGCGCGGGTCTTGGGGCTTGCGCGGCACCCAGACGCGGCCGCCTTCGCCGCGGGCGCTTTCGCTCATCAGCCGCAGCTTGTCTGCCCCGGGAATCGCCGTCGGATGGACCTGGATGAACTCGGCGTTGGCATATCGGGCCCCGGCCTGCATCGTGCGGCTGGCGGCACTGCCGGTGCAGACCATCGACATGGTCGACCGGCCGTAGATCAGTCCGCATCCGCCCGAGGCGATCACCACCGCGTCGGCCGGAAAGGCGCGAATTTCCATCGTCACCAGGTCCTGGCCGACGATGCCGCGGCACACGCCGTTGCCGTCCAGCACTGGGGCCAGGTAATCCCAGGCTTCGTAAAGCTTGACCTTCCCGTCAACCATCCAGCGGCGCACCTGGTCGTCCAGGGCATAGAGCAACTGTTGCCCCGTGGTAGCGCCGGCAAAGGCGGTGCGCTTGAACATCGTGCCGCCGAAGCGGCGCTGATCGCGGAAACCCTCGGGCGTGCGATTGAAAGGAACTCCCAGGCGATCCATCAGGTCGATGATCTTGGGCGCCCACTCGGTCATTTCCTTGACCGGCGGCTGATGCTGCAAGAAGTCGCCGCCGTAAACCGTATCGTCAAAGTGCAGCCATTCGCTGTCGCCTTGCTGTCGAGTGGCATCGTTGACGCTGTTGATGCCCCCTTGAGCGCAGACGCTGTGCGAGCGCTTGACTGGCGTGAGACTCATCAGGTCGACGTCGATGCCCAGCTCGGCCAGTTTCATCGCCGCGGATAGGCCAGCCAGCCCACCCCCGACGATCATCACTTTGGTGCCTGCCATGACGGAATCCGCGAATCTGATTGAATGAATTGTAGAGGCTATGGCTTTGTTGTTTCGGCCGCATGCGACTGAGCTGATTTCTCAATGCTCTCGATCGCGGCTCGCTGCGCTTGCATTGCGTTTTCGACGTTCTGCGCCGCGTCGACATCGACGCGGGTCATGCCGCCAATGGCCGTCAGGCCAACGGCTGCCAGCGTCAGCCCGACTACGGCGCTGATCCAACTAGCCCGCCGTTGTGCCGCGGCGCTGGTCCACAGTCCCCAGGTGATCCCCTGCGTCCACAAGCCGTTGGCAAAATGGTAGACAATCGAGAGCATGCCGACGGCGTAAAAAATCTGGATCCAAAGCGGCTTGAGGGCCAGGGCCGTGGTGCTGGCTGCATGGTGAGGATCAAACTCCGCCCCGCCGAAATCCTTGAACGGCGCACCGAAGAAATGGTGCAACTGGATCACGTGAACCACGATGAACACGAACGCCAGGATGGCCGTGACGCGCTGCATCGTGTAGCGAAAATTGCTGGCGTACGTGTAGCTGTGCAGGTTCGGCACGGCGCCGGCGATGATCATCCAGCCGACTACGGCGTGAAACATGATTGGGATGAAGATGAACGTCCATTCGACCAACGGCAGCACCACACCCAACGAGTGGATGCGATCGACCTGTTCCTGAAACGACATTGGCCCGTTGATGATCGAGGCGTTGGTCGCGAGGTGGACGATCAGATAGGCCCCCACCGGGAACAGGCCGCTCAAGGAGAACAACCGGTAGATCAGAAACTGGTGGCGGAGAACGAACGAGGGCCGCTCGACGGCGGCCGTAACGCTCGGTGCAGTCGTGGTTTCCACGCACTTTTCCTGACTTCGCGCCCGCCGGGGCGAGCAACGAATAGCACGCAATGGATTGCCAACCGGGTAGTATAAGAGCACCCCCGCCGCTCGCAAGCCGCGTTGGTTGGCACAAGCGGCGGGAGCCCCTATCCTTATTATTCGCCGGCAAAACCCCTGCGGCACGGAACATTCCGGCGGTTGCCCTGGTGGTGCACGATCAAGCGAACAGCATCGCAGCGTGCGTCGTCGTCACGCCACGTGCAACAGTGGTGTGTAGCTCGGGACCGACGCCGACTCGACGTATCGCGAGCCCAACTACCCCGCACGCAGCGCTCAATCGTTCACGAGGGGCTGCCTAATTGGCAGGAACGCCACCCCTACGCCTGCCTTTCGCATCCCTCCCAGTTTATCTGGGGCTACTCTGCCAACTATGATATAAGGTGAACCGTTTCAACGCGTTAAGCCTCGCGTTCCGGGCGAATCGCGACGCTTCCGCCGCGAATGGTACTCGACTTGCATTGCAGTTCAAACCGAGAGAAACCCACGATCACTGACGCCTAGCTGATCGCCGGGCACGCGCGGCCAACAATGCGACTACAACTTCCACAACTTCTGATCACCGACGACGATCACGATTTTCGTGAGACGGTTCGCAGTGTCTTTGAGCCCCGATTCCGCACACTGCTGGCGAGCGACGGTCAGGAGGCACTGGACATTGTGCGGACGCAGGAGGTGCACCTGCTGCTGCTGGACATGCACATGCCAAAGCTCACGGGCCTGGAGACACTGCGACAGGTAAAGCGCTTCAAGTCGCTGTTGCCGTGCATTCTGTTGTCGGCCCGCGTGGACGACGCGCTGATTCGCCAGGCCTACCTGGAGCAGGCTTTCTCCGTGCTCTCGAAGCCCATCAGCCGTCAGAAGCTCACCAGCACAGTCGAAGACGCCATGCGGCGAATCTACAACTGGGGCGACCCGCTCGCCGATAACGACGAGCACGGTCTTGCGCGATAATTCTGTAACCGCACTCTGCGAACCTGAAGTGCAGTTGCATATCCAGCTCTAGCGCGACCGATTGGCTGACTACACGCTCTCAGCCTGCGTCTCCCCTTCGCCGCGCTCGGCCGACTCGCTGGCGATCTGGCGCTTGCGCTCGACTTCGGTGCCGGGCACAATGTGGGGGCTGGGCGAGTTCTCTTCGATAATCGCACGCAGCTCGTCGGAGTCGATCACCTCTTTTTCGATCAGCCGCGCGCTCAGTGCCCGCAGTGACGCCATCCGCGTTTCCAGTATATGCCGCACCTTTTCCAGCGATTCATCGACGATCCGCTTGACTTCCTGGTCGATCTCGCGTGCCGTTTGCTCGCTGTGACTGTGCTCGCGCTGAAACTCGGCGCCGGTGGCCAAAAACGGGCTGCGTGAGCTCTCGCGGTAATTCACCCGCCCCATCGCGCTCATTCCGAAATCCATTACCATGCTGCGGGCGATGGCACTGGCACGCTCCAGGTCGTTTTGCGCGCCGGTCGA
>CAZUPX010000664.1:0-4515 GCA_964622155.1 uncultured Planctomycetaceae bacterium
CCCGGCGTACCGGTCGTCGCGACCTTTGACCTCCATGCCAATGTCTCCGACCGCATGGTCGATCCGATCGACGCCTTTATCGGCTATCGCACCAACCCGCATCTCGATCAGCGGCAGCGCGGGCACGAAGCGGCCCGGCTGATGGCGCGGGTCTTGCGAGACCAGGTGCGGCCGACGCAAGCCGCTGCCTTTCCGGCCTTGGCAATCAACATCGAACGTCAACACACTGGCAGCTCTCCCTGCCGCGAGTGTTATGAAGCGGTCGAGGACATGCTGGCCGACAGGCGCGTGCTGTCGATCAGCCTGCTTTTGGGCTTTCCCTATGCCGACGTTCACGAGATGGGCACGAGCGCCCTGGTGGTCACCAACGACGAGCCCGAGCTGGCCCAAACGCTGGCTAACCAGATCGGCGAATACCTGATCGATCGTTCCGGCGATTTCGTGGGGCAGTATCTTGAGATCGACGCGGCGATCGAGCAGGCCGCTCGATCACAAGATCCGGTGTGCCTGCTGGACATGGGCGACAATGTCGGAGGCGGATCACCAGGGGATGGCACGTTGCTGTTGGAGGCCATCTGCCGTGCCGGCGTCGCGAAGGCATTTGTCTGCCTGTTCGATCCACAGTCGGTCGAGCAGGCCACCCGCGCCGGAATTGGTGCACAACTATCGCTGGCGCTCGGAGGCAAGGTCGACTCTCTGCACGGCAAGTCGTTGACGGTGACGGCCCATGTACGCGGCTTGTACGACGGCCGCTTCAGCGAGTCCCGGCCCCGACACGGTGGTCGCACCCATTACGACATGGGCCCCACCGCGGTCGTCCAACTGGCCGGTGGACAAACCGTGATGCTCACGTCGCGGCGCGTCGCGCCAGTTAGCTTGGGACAGCTCGCCTGCTGTGGTCTGAACGCACGCGCGTTTCAGATGATCGTAGCCAAGGGGGTCCACGCGCCCTTGGCGGCCTATGCCCCGGAGTGCCCGACCATCTTGCGCGTCAACACGCCAGGGGTCACCACGGCCGACATGACCCGCCTGACCTACCGCAATCGGCGCAAGCCGATGTTTCCGTTTGAGCCGATTTAGGGAACTCCCCTCCCTTCTCCCCTCGTGGGAGAAGGGTCGGGGATGAGGGGGGACACCCGGGCACGTGTGCTGGTGACAAACGCTCGTGAGTCGATCCACGCACTTTGCGTTGAGACGCGCTACATGACGTGCGGGCACGGCGTCGGTCGGAAGCCGAAATGAATTTGAGGATAGGCTTTACTCAGCCGCCGCTTCGCGCAGCATCACTTTCGCCGCTCGGGCAACCGTTCGTCTCGCCGCTTCGGCTTTATCGCCTTCCAACAACTCCCGTTTGATGACTTCGTTTTCAAGCACACTCTTGATAGCCTCCACGTCGATTCGCGCTTCGGGAGCAACGCGGCGTAACTCAGTCTTTATCTTGTCGAGCATCTTGTCAGAAAGGATGGTGGCGGCGATGACGTAACGATTCAACGCTTCCATTTGAGTCTGGTATTCGTCGATCGCCGACTTCGCCCACCCCTCCTTGCACAACACGAACAGCAATTCAAGATCGTCGTCCAGCTTTCGGTCCAGCGCCAAGAAGTCAATGTTCACGACAAGTTCTTGCGCGATTTGTCCTTTGCACTCGACAGAATACGCTCGCCAATGTTGACCATTGGTCAGCAACACCCATTCCACGCCCTGATTCGCGGCGTAATTCACCGCCTGCGTCACGTGTGAATCCTTGAGCGCTTGCCCAATTGGCTTCACCTCAATCAGGGTTTGCAGTTTGTCGTCGATCTTCGTTGCGACATCGCAGTAGGTGCTCTTGATTGCAAATTCAGAGGTAATCTCCGTGAACTTGTCGTAACCGAACACCTCCGAGAGAATCTCGGTCACGAGAATCACGGTGTCGGCTTCGCCCACGTCGGCCGCTTTTCGGCCTTCAACAATCGGCTGGTACTTTTTGATCCCATCGACTAGCCGTTCTTGCACTCGTTTGGGGATCGAAGGCACGTGTCACCTCACAAATTGGGGGGCCTGGAAAGTCCGACAGCAGGGCATTAGGCTTGAATATACCGACCGCACGTGCGGACTCAAGGGCCGGCTAAGTCCATGAACCTCAAGAAGACGATCGAAGACGGCAAGACGTTTAACCTCGTTATCCAAGCGCTGATTCTTGTCTCGCTAATCAGCTTTTGCGTTGAAACCCTGCCCGAACTCAGCGACCGAACGCGCTATTGGTTGCACGTCGTTGAGGTTGTTACGGTGTCCATATTCACCATCGAATATGGGCTTCGCATTCTCGTCGCGGACAATCGACTGCGATTCATCACCAGCTTCTATGGGTTGATTGACCTGATCGCAATCCTGCCTTTCTACGTCGCCATCGGAATTGATCTGCGCACGGTTCGCGTGCTGCGAATCTTTCGGGTCTTTCGGATTTTCAAGTTCCTTCGATACACCAAAGCAATCGAACGATTCAAGGATGCGTTCCGCCAACTCAGGGAGGAGTTGGTTTTATTCGTGATTGCCGCCGTCTTAATGGTCTTCCTTTCGTCGGTGGGCATTTACTATTTTGAGGGCGAAGCACAACCTAAGACGTTTGGCTCAGTATTCCATTGCATGTGGTGGGCAGTTGTGACCCTGACGACTGTGGGCTATGGCGATGTTTACCCCATCACGGTCGGCGGGCGCTTGTTTACATCCTTTGTATTGCTTGTCGGCATCGGAATTATCGCCGTCCCGACAGGTCTGTTCGCTTCGGCATTGACAAAAACTCGAAAGAAGGACTGACGCTCGGAACTCCCCCGCTCGTTAGATCATGTCTGACTTCTTCGAGTTGCAGCCGCGACAAAGCAATTGCACATTGCCGTCTGCGTTGCTTCCGCCTTTGGCGACGGGCACGATATGATCGAATTCTAAGTACATTGTCGCAGCACAATCGGCGCACTTGCCGCCGTACCGCTGCCAAACACGTTGCCGCACGTCGCGCGGGATATGGCGACCGCCGGGGCCATCGGGATTGCGCAACGTTTGATTTGCCATCTCAACGGCGCTCTCAAAGATGGCGTTGGGCACGCGCGAGTGTCCGGCAAACGCGAATCGGTCGACCGGCTTGCCTTTCACTTGAACCTCGATGTGGCCGTGCCAAGTGTTGTAGCCGACAATTCGCTGAAAGCTGATCGCCTCCGAGCGGATGAATGAGCTAAATAGCAGACGGCAATCCGTAATCACCAAGATACCGTCGTGAACCTCACTAGACGGACCGCTCCGTAGTACCTTGATTCGCTCCCATCGGGCGTCGCCATAGTGATGCACTAGTTCGCCCGCGCGCAAGCTGATGCCGTCCGGCGCTCCCAGCGAAGGGAGTCGCCCTTGTTTCACGTCTCGCAGGGCCTTCAGCTCCCAGAGTTCTCCGCGCACGTACTCTTGAGTCTGCAACGGGATCGTGAACGTGTGGAGTAGATAGTTGATCGTTTCCTCTTCGGCGGGCGAAAGCGCATCGTCTTGTTTTGCATCGGCCAGCGCATGCTCGATGAGCCGAACAGCTTGCGGTTCGATTGCCAACATGAGGTCTGTACGCGAAAGTCCAAGCCGCTTTGCGGTCGTGACCAATCGTTCGATCGCGCCGTCGCGCAGTCCATTGTTGCCGATCGATGCGCCGAATATCCCGCGCAAAAATACTTCCCCTTCATCGCGGAAGAATAGGCGGACAAAATTCTGTAGGGTCGTTCCACCCGCAGCAGCAATCTCCTCCAAGAAAGCAGACTCCTCCGCTGTGATCTCGTTGTCGTCCATCGCTGTCGCCAGCGCTTCGGCAAATCGAATGCGCGCGGCTTGAGCGTTGACTGTCCTCACCTGTTCGGCGGGCAACTCAAGCTGTTTGGCAAGCCAGTCCAGAGTTTTGCGCTCTTCGGGCTGGACGCGCCCGTCCTTCCATGCACGCGCCAGAATCTTCTGATAAACGTTGCGCTTTGCCTGCTCAAGGTGACGCGGTTTGTGTGGCCGATCCCCTAAAACGCTCGAAAGTGAAAACGCCTTCTTTTGCTGAATGACGCGTTGATGGAGCAACTGCGTCAATTCCGATACCTCGGCATCCTTGTCTGGGTCAACAAGGCTGTCGAAGCAGTTCTTCACCCACTGACGAAATGCAGCCACAATTAGACCTCGTTGCCCCTACGTCCTGGGGGTCTGGTTGTTTTCCGCTAGTGTAGCCTACGATCGATCGCCATCAATACTCTCTCACAACCAACGCACACACTGTCTAGCGCGTACCGGAACCGCGTTCACTCATGCTGGGACTAATGGCCGCCGCTGGGTTGGCTGCTGTGGCAGTCCGCCGGCGTGGGGCGGCTCACGTACCGGAATCGGCAGAAGCCGATGTTTCCGTTTGAGCCGATCTGACACTGCCTGCCTCTCCCTTGATGGGAGAGGGTTGGAGTGAGGGTGATCGCGCGTCGCTCACGGCTGACTCCAGTGCCAACCCCTCACCCGCCTCGCTGCGCTCGGCAC
>CAZUPX010000665.1:0-9136 GCA_964622155.1 uncultured Planctomycetaceae bacterium
TGAAAAACAATCCAACACCACCCCAGTCTATTCATCTCCCGCAGATAGCGCCAGAGCCTAATCGTGCACCCTCTCTATCGACAACATCGCCCTGATCCGCCCACAGTCGAATTCCTTGGTCCAAGTGACCGGCACGGTGAGCCTCAATGGCGCGACCTTGGGCGCGAACCTGTGGAACGGTTTCACGCCCACCGTCAGCCAGACATTTACCATCATCAACAACGACGGAGCCGATGCGGTCAGCGGCACGTTTGCCGGTCTGGCCGAAGGCGCCACCGTGACCTTGAGCGGTGTGTTGTTCACGGTCAGCTACACCGGCGGGACGGGTAACGACGTCGTGCTCACGCGGCTAGCCGGCCCGAACGTGGGCGTGCCGGTGCTCTTGAAGGATATCAACCCTGGCAGCCCAAATTCACTGAGTACGTCACAGTTAAGCTTTGTCGATGTGGGTGGAACAACTTTCTTTGCCGCTGATGATGGCGCGACGGGCACCGAGCTCTGGAAGACGGACGGCACAGCCGCGGGAACCGTGCTCGTCAAGGATATTTTCGCGGGCACGTCGGGCGCCGGCCCTACGTTACTGACGAATGTCAGCGGCACGTTGTTCTTTAGTGCCACCGACGGAATTGACGGGCGAGAAGTCTGGCGAAGCGACGGCACAGCGGCCGGCACGTTTCTTGTCGAGGACATTAATCCTGGCGCCCCCGACTCCGCGCCAGGGTTCCTGGTCAACATGAACGGCAGCTTGTTCTTTGCGGCCAACGATGGAGCCAATGGTGCCGAGCTGTGGAAGAGCGACGGCACAGCGGCCGGAACCGTCCTGGTCCTTGACATTGCCACGGGCACCCTTGATTCGGCCCCTGGCCCCTTGAGCAATTTGAACGGCACGCTCGTGTTTTCGGCGATCGACGCCATCAATGGCCGCGAGGTTTGGAAAAGCGACGGCACCGCCGCCGGCACCGTCCTGCTCAAGGATATCAATCCAGGCAGCGTTGGCTCCCTGCCGGCTGTGCTCCCCGCGACCGCCGCCGGAGGTTCCGCGATCGTGGGCGGAATCGGGTTCTTTCAGGCCAACGATGGTACCAACGGCTACGAACTGTGGAAGACCGACGGCACCGCCGCCGGGACGGTCCTGGTCAAAGATGTTCGAGCGGGAGCGTCGAGTGGCAATCCCTACGTGTTGACCAACATCAATGGCACCCTCTTCTTTCGCGCCAACGACGGCACGAGCGGCATCGAGCTCTGGAAAAGCGATGGGACGACGGCCGGGACCGTGCTAGTCAAGGACGTTCGGCCGGGCGTCGGAAGCTCGCTTCCTGTGCCCGTCAATGTCAACGGCACTGTCTTCTTCAGTGCGAACGACGGAACCACCGGCATCGAGCTTTGGAAGAGCGACGGCACAACTGCCGGGACTGTCCTGGTCTCCGACATCAACGGCACCAGCACCAGTTCCAGTCCCAGCAACCTGACCAATGTCGTCGGCACGCTGTTCTTTAGCGCGGACAATGGCACCGCCGGCTCCGAGCTGTGGAAGAGCGATGGAACGGCTGGCGGAACCGTGCTGGTTCTGGACATCCGCCCCGGCGCGCTTGGCTCCTCTCCGGCCCGGCTGACGAACGTTAGCGGCGCGCTGTTCTTCGCGGCCGACGACGGGACCAACGGCGTCGAGCCGTGGTTGATCGAAGGTGCGATGCCAACGGTAACCTTAAGCCCGGCGACGGTATTGCATCCGGAAGGCAACGCCGGTACGACCGACTATGTCTTCACGGTCAGTCTATCGGCCGCAAGCGGCCAGACGGTGACCGTTGCTTATGCCACGACCGACGATACCGCCACCACGTCCAACAGCGACTACATGGCCGCCAGTGGTACACTCACCTTCGCGCCGAGTGAAACGGAGCAACTGATTACGGTGCTGGTCAATGGCGACACGCGCCACGAGTTGGACGAGGCGTTTACACTCGCGTTAAGTTCGCCCACGAACGCCACGCTTGGCCTTGCATCCGCCGCCGGCACAATTCAGAACGACGATCCCCTGCCTTCGCTGAGCTTGAGTCCGACGACGGTTTCGCATCCGGAAGGTAATGAGCTGACAACGGCGTATCTGTTCACGGTCAGTTTGTCCGCCGCCAGTGGCTTGACGACAACAGTCGTTTACTCTACGGCCAATGGAACGGCCACCCTGGCCGATGGCGACTACGGTCTCGCGAGCGGGACCCTCACCTTCGCTCCGGGCCAAACGGCCAAGGTGATGACCGTCCTGGTCAACGGCGATACACGCAACGAGTCGGACGAGTCGTTCGTGGTGAATCTGTCCAGTCCCAATGGCGCGACGCTCGGAACCTCGCAGGCCAACGGCACGATCATCAACGACGATAGCGACCACGTTCATCCGTACGTTCTCTCGATCAATCGCACGAATCCGGCCGGCGCGACCGCTCCCGGACCGAGCGTCGTGTACACCGTCACCTTTAACGAGCCGGTCACCGGCGTCGACCCCCCCGACTTCTCGCTGGCTCTGAGCGGCGTGACCGCCACCACGCCGGTCGCGGTTTCGGGCAGCGGCGCGAGCTATACCGTAACAATCAGCGGCATCACCGGCAGCGGCACGCTGGGTCTGAATCTGGTTGATGACAATACAATCCGCGACGCCAACGGCAACGCTCTGATTCAACAGAGCGCCCCAGCATCTTTCGGCGCTGTGATACCGTACCCTGCCGGTAACAGCCCGAACGCGGTTGTGCCCGCGGACCTTAACGGCGACGGCAAGATCGACATTGTCGTGGCCAATCTATCCGACGATACCGTTAGTGTGCTGTTGGGTCTCGGTGATGGAACCTTTGGTACGCAAACTACATTCGCCGCTGGAAACACTCCCCGTTGGGCTGCAGGGGCCGACTTCAACAACGACGGCAAGCTGGATATCGTCACCGCGAATTTTGACGACAACCAGGTGAGCGTGCTGTTGGGCAACGGCGATGGCACGTTCGGTTCGCCAACCGCGTTTGCCGCCGGGACTAGTCCGATCAGAGTTACGGCTGCGGACATCAACAGTGACGGCAAGCCCGACTTGCTCGTTGCCAATTCCGGCGTGACTTACGTGAGCGTACTGCTGGGTAATGGCAACGGCACGTTTCCTGCCCCATCCAACGTTACCGTCGGCAGCAGTCCGCAATCGGTTGCGGTCACGGATCTCAACGGGGATGGCAAACAAGACCTGGTGACGGCCAACTACCTCAGCCAAGACGCCAGTGTGGTGCTAGGAAATGGCAACGGCACTTTCGGTTCCCCAACGTCCTACCCCACGGGCGGAGGGATTCCGGCCTACGCGCTTGTGGCGGACGTCAACGGCGACGGCAAGGGAGACCTGATTGTCGCTGACTTCATAACCTCCGAAGTTAAAGTCCGGCTGGGCAATGGCGATGGTACGTTCGCTGCGCAAACCACATTTGCCGACACCGGGAGCACGACGGTTTTCGTCGCGGTGGCCGATATCAACGGCGATGGCAAGGCCGACCTGATCACGGCCAACAGTAGCGGCGACACACTGGACTGGATGCTTGGCGACGGCAATGGCACCTTCGCCACGCGAGTCATGTTTCCCATCGGCGCCACGCCGCGCTGCGTCGTCGTCGCGGACCTCAACGGCGACAGCAGACTGGACCTGATCTCGGATAACGTCGTCGCGCTGAACAACGCCGACGGCAGCTTCACGGGGCAGGTTTACACAATTGAGGCTGTCGCAAGCGTCGTTGCCACCAGGCTGTTCTACAAGGGATCGACCAAGTGGAACGTCACCAACGGCGCGACGTTCAGCGACGACAACGCCATCGCGCCCGACAAGACGGCCTATCTGCCTGGTAGCGGCACTTCGACATTTTCGGCCGTGTCCAGCTACAACAGGGGCATCAACGGCCTGATGGTCGACATCAGCGGTCCGCACGGCGTGCTAACGGCCAGCGACTTCATCTTCAAGAACGGCCGGAATAACTCGCCGAGCTTGTGGGCCACGGCCACCGCTCCCACGTCGGTCACCACGCGCGCCGGCGCAGGCACCGGCGGAAGCGACCGCATCGAGCTGCTGTGGGCCAACAACGCCGTGCAGAAGTTGTGGCTCGAGGTGGTCGTCAAAGGCAACGACACGCTGGGCGGCTCGAACACCAATACCGGTTTGCCCAGTAGCTACGTGTTCTACTTTGGCAATGGCCTGGCCGATGTGGGGCAAAACGCTACCGGCCCCTTCCAGACGACTTCGGCCGACGAAGTCTACGCCCGTAACAACCCGACGAATATAGCCCTTCCGGCGACGCGCAGCAACATTGCCGACTTTGACCGCAACGGACAGGTGAACTCGGCCGACCAGATCATCGCCCGCAACAATACCACCAGCCTGACCACTCAGTTGAACGTCCTGCTGGTGGGCGGCGGCGGTCCGTTTGCCCCCGAGTCATCGTCGGCCGTCTCCAGCAATGCGTCGCCGGAAAATTCTGCCAATGAGTCACCGGCGATCGCGACAAGCGGCGCCTCGCCGACAACCAGCAGCAGCGAAACGGGAATCGCCTCGGGCCTGGCGGCAACCTCACCAGGCATCCCAAGTTCGTCCGGCAGTTCCAGCTCATCGGGACCTGGTCTGCCCGGCTGGCTCGACCTGCGGCTGGAGAGTCTGGCTAGCGCCGCCAGTGGCGTCAGTGCTCCGATGCTCGACGCTGCCAGCCTGCCTCTCGACAAAGGCGACGACGCTGTGGACGACGGCACGTTGGAGGACGACCTGCTGGACCTGCTCGTGTCGGCGACCGACTAGCATCGCGACAATGCTAATTCGTCGGGTGGCACGGGCATCCTGCCCGTGTCGTGCACTTGTACTGGCGATACGCCAGTGTCACCCAGTGGCTGCTTTGGCCCAACCGGCGGCACAATCAGCGTCTTCAGCCCGACTGGTTCGGTTTGCCGCCGCCGGGCCGTCTTTGGGCGAACAGGCCGCGTTTTCGGCACTTTCCGGCTGACTCTGGCCGCAACGCTGCAACATTTTACCTGCTTTTTACACTCTTGCGACTTGGCCGTGACACAGCTAATTCTTTGTGGCTCTAGAATTTGCCGAGAGGAACAGATGAGGACATCCCGGCTGTCAAGGAGCGAATCGTGGCACCACAGTTAGCACCCCAGGTTAAACCGCGTCAACTACCCAAGCGGTCCGAATATCGAAATTCGGCCGTCACCGTCACGCCGACGGCGAAGCGGCAAACCGCCGGCGTCGACGACAACCTGCTGACCACCGACGATCCATGGTCCGGTGGGCTCGACTGGCCTGTGGTGATTTGGATTGCCACGGTCCACCTGGGCGCCCTGGCTGCCCCGTTCTTCTTCACTTGGAAGGCACTGGGGCTGTGCGCGTTTCTGTGCTGGCTAACCGGCAGCATCGGCGTGTGCATGGGCTATCACCGGCATCTGACCCACGGCGCCTTTTGCACGTATCGGCCCATGCGCTGGTTTTTGGCGCTACTGGGTGGTTTGTCGGGCGAAGGGTCGGCGTTGACCTGGGTGTCCAACCATCGCAAGCACCACTTGTATAGCGATCAGGAAGGCGATCCGCACAGTCCGCGCGACGGCCGCTGGTGGAGCCACATGCTGTGGTTCATGCCCGACTTTGGCCGCAAACATTACGACACTTTGGCTGCCCGCTTTGCCCCGGATATCCACAAAGACCCGGTAATGCGGTTTCTGCACAAGTTCTTCTTGCCGTCGCACCTGATCCTGGGAGCAGTGCTGTTTGCCATTGGCTACTATGGTTGGGATGCGTACACCGGCTGGTCGTTCGTGGTGTGGGGCATGTTCGTGCGGCTGGTCTACGTGTTACACGTGACGTGGTTCGTCAATTCGGCGACCCACATCTGGGGATATCGCAACTACGAGACCAGCGACGACAGTCGAAACCTGTGGTGGGTCGCCGTCCTGGCCTTTGGCGAGGGCTGGCACAACAACCATCACGCCTACCAACGTATGGCCCGGCAAGGTCACAAGTGGTGGGAATTCGACGCCACCTACTGGGCCATTTGCGCGCTGGAGAAATTGGGCCTGGCGTGGAACGTTGTCCACGACATCCCCAAGCACGACGGCTAACGGGTCCCCACGCTCGAAGCTCGATACTCCTCGGTCGCATGCGCACAGCGCCATGGAATCTCGAAGCGCTTCATCCAGGCGCCGCCCGCGCATCGGCGCCGCGCTTGTCGGCGCATCTTCCGCCGCCTTGCCTGATCCCCAACCCCTGGTCCCTGGCCCCTTGTTCTTCGGCCCCAGACGCCTGGTTTTTTGGCGTTGCAACCCCGCCGGGCAGTGGTAGACTATTCTCCTTAGTTGTTAACCCATAAGAACGTAGGAAAAGTAGGAAAAAGTTCTAGCCACCTTGGCGTTTTTTGGTGCTTCGCGCATGTCCAGGGAAGCGTTAAGAAACGGGCCAACGTACCAGTAGAACGCGTACCGCAGATGGCCATCACGAAAGAGCGGAAATCGGTTCTGATCGGCGATTTCAAGCGCGCAGCCAGCGACACCGGCTCGCCCGAAGTGCAAATCGCTCTCTTGACGACCCGGGTTGGCGATCTGACGGAGCACCTGCGAACGCACACGAAGGATTACGCCAGTCGGCGGGGCCTGTTGATGATGGTGAGTCGCCGGCGTCGGCTGCTGGATTACCTCAAGAAGGTTGATCCACAGCGTTACCTCGACGTCATTCGACGTCTCGACATCCGCAAGTGATCAGTTCGACGACGCCAATGGTCGACACGGCCATGGACGAGTCCGGTCACTCATCAGGTTAACCCGTAAGGCTCCGCCAAGCGGCAAGGCGTAGGTTGCGTCGCAGGGAATTTTGGCCTCGCGAGCAAATCGAGATTTTCTCGGTGCTTCGCGGGGCACCGAATGCCGGCGCGTGCTCTCTGGTCTGCCCGTCCTTGATCCCCCGCACGCCGATACCGAAAACGGGCCCGCCGCATGGCTGAGGTCATCCACACACGCGAAGGCTATAGAACGCAGGAAAGTAGGGACAAAAATTGAAAGTACGAGTAGAAAAACCGTTCGGATCAGGTGTTCTATCCATTGAAACCGGTCAACTTGCCAAGCAGGCGGCCGGCAGTTGTTTAGTGCAGTTCGGCGAAACCGTCGTGCTGACGGCAACGGCCTCCGGACCTCCACGTCCGGGAGTTTCCGATTTCTTTCCGCTGACTTGCGACTATCGCGAGCGCACGGCCGCCGCCGGCAAATTCCCTGGCGGGTTCCTCAAGCGCGAAGGACGTCCGACGCAGAAAGAAACGCTCACTTCGCGCCTGATGGATCGGCCGATTCGCCCCCTCTTTCCGTCGTGGTTCCGCGACGAGGTGCAAATTCAGAGTTTCGTCGTCGCCAGCGATCGGCAGAGCGACGCCGATGTCTTGGCCATGAATGGGGCCTCGGCGGCATTGGGGCTTTCGCCGTTGCCGTTCCAAGGCCCAATCGGTTCCGTACGACTCGGGCACGTCGAGAATCGCTTCATCGCATTCCCGACTCAAGATGAGCTTGAGGAAAGCGATCTCGACTTGATTGTCTCGGGTAGCAAGGATGCGATTTTGATGATCGAGGGCTTTGCCCGCGAGATGCCGGAAGACCGCATGCTCGAAGCCCTGCGCGAGGCCCACAAGATCGTCAAGGCGATCTGCGACTTGCAGCTCGAGCTGTTCGCCAAGGCCAAGGTCGAGAAGAAGCAATACGACGCTGCGCCCCGCGATGAGCTGTTCGACCGACTTTCGGATCGCTACTTCGGCGAGCTGCGCAAGGCCAAGCAAACGGCCGGCAAACAGGCCCGGGCCGATGCCGTGGCTGGGCTCAAGGCCAACGTGCTGGCCCAAGTGATTCCCGCCCCGGCGGCCGATGGCGCGGTCAGCGAGTTTGCTTTCGCCCATGCCTGGCACGCGCTCGAAGAGAAGGTCATCCGCGACTTGATTCTCTCGGGCACACGCGCCGACGGCCGAGATCACGCGTCGCTGCGGCCCATCGAGTGTCAGATCGACGTGCTGCCTCGCGTGCACGGCTCGGCTGTGTTCCAGCGCGGCGAGACACAGTCATTGATCACCGTCACGCTGGGTACCGGCCGCGACGAGCAGCGGGTCGACGGGTTGATCGACGAGTACTCGAAGAAGTTCATGCTGGACTACAATTTCCCGTCGTTTTCGGTGGGTGAGGTGCGGCCGATCCGCGGACCCGGCCGTCGCGAAATCGGGCACGGTGCCCTGGCCGAACGCAGCGTCAAGCCCGTGCTGCCCGATGCCGAGACATTTCCCTACACGATCCGGGTCATCTCCGACATCCTCGAGTCCAACGGCTCCAGCTCCATGGCCAGCGTGTGTGGGGCCACCTTGGCCTTGATGGCCGCCGGAGTGCCGATCACGAATCCCGTGGCGGGCATCTCCGTGGGACTGGTCAAGGAGGACAGCGGTTGGGTACTGCTGACCGACATCATCGGCGATGAAGACCATTTCGGCGACATGGACTTTAAGATCGCCGGCACGCAGAACGGAATCACCGGCATTCAGCTCGACCTGAAGATCGCCGGCATCAGCGACGAGATCATCAAGGCCACGCTGGCCCAAAGCCGCGAGGCGCGCATCGAAATCCTCCGCAACATGCTGACCACCATCCCGCGTCCGAAGGCCGACATCTCGATGTGGGCGCCGCGACTGCTGCGCACGCACATTCCACCCGACAAGATCGGCGCGTTGATCGGCCCGGGCGGCAAGACAAGCCGGGCCATCCAGGGGTCGACGGGGGCCGTGATCGCGGTGGAGGACGACGGCACCGTAACCATCGCCAGCGCCGACGGCGAGGGCGCGAAGGCGGCGATGGCCAAGGTCGAGGCCCTGACGGCCAGCGTCCAGGTCGGCCGCATCTACTACGGCCGGGTCACCAGCGTCAAGGATTTTGGCGCGTTCGTCGAGATCATTCCCGGCAAGGACGGGCTGTGCCACATTAGCGAGCTGGCCGACGATTACGTCAACAGCGTGGCTGACGTCTGCAGCGTGGGCGATGAGATGCAGGTGAAGGTCATTGCCATTGACGAGCAAGATCGCGTCAAGCTGAGCCGCAAGCAGGCCCTGCGCGAATTGAACAAGAA
>CAZUPX010000666.1:0-1853 GCA_964622155.1 uncultured Planctomycetaceae bacterium
CGCTTGAATTGGCATTTCGACAACTCTGCGAAAAACTGCAAAAAGAAGGGCTTTTCGAGCCAAAACACAAGAAACCACTGCCGACGTTTCCGCAACGAATCGTGCTCGTAACCAGTCCCACCGGCGCGGCACTCGCAGACCTCTTGCGGACCATCGAGCGACGATACCCTTGCGTCGACGTGCTCGTGTATCCCGTGCGCGTGCAAGGCGATGGTGCGGCCGCGGAGATTGCGGCGGCTATTCAGAAGGTCAACGAAAACGCGGAGCAACTGAGCGGCATCGATGTGATGATCGTGGGTCGCGGCGGCGGTTCGCTCGAAGATTTGTGGGCCTTCAACGAGGAAATCGTGGCCCGTGCGATTTTCGCCAGCCGCATTCCCATCATTAGCGCGGTCGGGCACGAAGTCGATGTCACCATTGCGGACTTGGTAGCCGACGTGCGGGCCGCGACGCCTACGGCAGCGGCGGAACTGGCCGTACCTGTCATGGATGAGGTTCTCGATCAGCTGCACGCACAGGAGCTTCGCTTCTGGCGGGCAGTCCGCGCGAAAGTCGAGCTTGGCGGCACGAGAATCAACGGTTTTTTAATGCGCGAACCGTTGCGTGATGCCATGGCCGTCGTGCGGCGGCGGGAGCAAATAGTCGACGAATTGGCGAATCGGGCGCAACGCTCGCTCGCGACCCAGGTCCATCGAGCCCGCCGGACTCTCGACGCCGTCGAACCGGTCGTCCAACGGATAGCGCCCCATACCTATCTCTTACGTACCGGCGTCCTTCTTCGCGATGCCGAGCACGCCCTCCGATGGGCGATCTCACGGCGTCTAAGCGGATATAGGACGTTAGCCACGGATCATCAGGGCCGGCTCGATCGAGTATCCCCGGCCAATCGAGTACAACGGCTTGCGGAACAAGTTGCGAGGCTGCGTACGTCACTCCCCGCGGCCCTTGCCCAGCGGTTCACGTTGTTAAACCAACGCCTCGCCTCGCAGGAAGCCCTGCTGACGGCCGTCAGCCATCAGAACGTCCTGGCGCGTGGGTTCTCCATTACACGGCTCAAGAAAGGGCGTAAGATTGTGCGGTCGGTGGCGGAGTTGGCAGACCGACAGCGGATGGTGACGCAGGTGTCCGACGGCGAATTTGAATCGGAAACCGTCAACGTCAACCAGATGGAGTTGTTTGAGTAAGAGTCTCTAACAGAGCCGGGAACGCGAGCGAACCGGTCCACGGAATCATGGCCAAAAAGAAACTGACGTTCGAGGAAGCGCTGAAGCTGCTTGAGACGATCGCCGAGCAGATCGAGCGGGGCACAATCGGCTTGGAGGAGTCCATCGACAAATACGAAGAAGGCATGGCCCTGGTCAAACAGTGCCGCGACATCCTCTCCAAGGCCGAACTCAAGATTCAGCAACTCCAGCAACGGGCGGATGGGACGTTGGAGACCACAAACTTTAAGCGGCCGAAGGAAGCGCGAGTTGAATGATTGTAGGATGTCATGGCACCCTTTGGGAAAGGCGCGGCCTCCGGTGGTTTTAGAACCCTAGAAGAAGGCTGATTTATTTTGGAGAGTGACAAGATGGCGCGGAAACAGTTTTTAATTGTCGGGGCTTTGTTGGTCTTGGTCGTCGGATGCGATGCGCTTACGGTGCTGCTAGGGACCTTGCAGCCTAATCTGGTCACCGTCGAGCTGGTCAACAACAGCGACTTTGCGGTGGAGGGCACCTTCTTTTACGACAACGACCAGGACACGATTGAAGAAATCCTCGTCGAGACGGGCAACGAGCGCACCTTTACGCTCGCCGCAGGTGGGCGGTCGTCCTTTTCCCTGAATTGCGACGACCTTCAGGCCATCATCA
>CAZUPX010000667.1:0-3101 GCA_964622155.1 uncultured Planctomycetaceae bacterium
ATCCGCCGCAGTTCGCCAGCGTCAGTTTCGGTGTGGGCTTCCACGAAGTCGGCTAAGTCACCGTGGCGGGGCAGGTCGGGCAGTTCGATCAGCTTGACTACCGGGGCCGGCGTCAGCTTGGCCAGGATGCCCGCCACGTATTCGGCGTACTTGCGGCCGGGCGGATCGTTGTCGGGAAGGATGATGATTTCCTTGCTGATCAGGGGCCGCCAGTCAGTCTTATCAGGCGATTGTGAACCGTGGGCCGAAGTGGTCGCGGTCAATCCGATGGAACGTGCCGCGTTCGCCGCCTTTTCACCTTCGCAAACGTAAACACGCCGTCGACCAGCCAAGTCCGGCAGGCCGAACAGCGGTCGCGGCTCCAGCATCCCGCCGATGCTCCAGCCGTCGCCATGTCGGCTCACCGGCCGAATATTCTTCTTGCCGTTGGCCAAGTTCCACCGCACCACCACGCCGACCGGCTCACCGCTCGCGTTGTGGTACGTCCATAGGGCCGACCGGGGGCCGTGCAGACGTTCCAATTCGGCCACCGCGCCCTTGGCCGTAGCGAACGCCTTGCCGGCCGGCTTGCCGTTGTCGCGTCTACGGTTTTCGCGTTTTCCCCGCGTACGGCGCGATACCGTGGACGTTGACGGGCTGAACAGGTCCGCCGGCTTCAATCCGACCGCCTCGCAAATGGCATCGACAGTGCAACCAGCGTGACAACAAACCAACGCCCGCTCGTCGTCCCCTTCCGCAATTGCCAGGCTCGCCCGCCGATCGTCGTGCGCCGGGCAGCGGGCCGACCAACCTTTGCCGTTTTTCTTCACGTCGGGCAGCTTCGCCAACAGCCGTTCAACGGGCGTTGTCATCGTTGCCCCCTTTCGCCATTTCGGCTTGCCAGCTCAGCCAGGCTTGCAGGTCGGCCACGGGGTACAGCACGGTTTGCCGCTTGCCGCTGCCGACGCGAACACACGGAATCGGGCCGCGCGGGGCAGTCAGTCCCCAAAGGGTGCGGGCGCTAATGCCCAGGGCCTTCGCCGCTTCGCGGGGCCGCAGGGCCAGGGGCGATTGAATCGTTTGCATTGACATCGCGACTTGCTCCAACAGTTCGCTTGCCGCGAAGTGCGGCTTGCATACCCCCAATCCCTTGGCGGCAACCGACTCCGGTAACCAAACGCGCATGAAGAAAGCCGCAAAGCGTTGCGCGATGCGGCTTAGAAAAGTTGTGAGAAATTTTACGCGGTAACCCGGCGGTAACCGGTTACCGAATTACTGTTGATCGCCTTTCTCGTCCGGTCGATTCGATTCGTGTTGCTTCCCGCGTTCACAATGCTTGTCGTGCCGCCGGCCGATCTCACTTTCCCTTTCCCCTTTTCGGTTCGTGGTCCACCAGTCCGTTTTCATCACAGCTTGCTTTGTCACGCCGAAAAGCTCCCCCAATTGTGCGGCGGAGGCCGTCGAAGGGAATCGAATCGCGTCGTCGATCTTCGCCAGTTTTTCGTTGGTCGTCAGGGTTTTGTCTTTTAGCACCGTTGCCGCTTTTAAAAGCCTCTCGTCGGCTACGCCATCCGTGAAAACGCTCAACAGCCGCATGGTCGCTTGATCGTCGCTGCCGGCCTCACCCAGTTCTCTTCTGAGCTTCGATTTTGTCGGCGCGGAGGCATCGTTGGCGGGTTCCGCTGGTGCGGCGTCGCCTCCCTGTGTCGCGCACCATCGCCACAGCTCGGCCAGTCGGTGTTCCGCTTCGTCGCAGTCGTTCGCCTTGGGCTGTTGCTCCGGCCGGTTGGCTATTCGCTGCGCGTCGAGCGCGCGAAATACGTTGGCATATAGCTCGTTTGCTCTTTCGAGCCAGTACGGGCTTCGTCCGTTGTCGCCGAGAATCCTCAGTGCCGCAAGGTCGCGCCGAAGGTAGCCGCCAATGTTGGAAATACTGTCAAGCGGCTCCGTAGTATGCAGCCCCTCCCAACCAGGCGGCGCAAGCAATTGCGCGTGAGCATGAACGGAATCAACCCATGCTCTCCAATCCGGCAGCCGTCCACAGCCGGGGCACGGCGTTGTAAGCGACGCAACCGGGTTGCCGCACCACGGGCAAACTTTGGGAAGGTGCGCGGATTCGTCCGCCATGATTTCGCCTTTCGTTGCTCGGGCCAGCCAGGGCCGGACGGAGTGAAAGGCGAATAACTCTCCGCGCCGGCCCGAGCCGCTCGGCCTGTCGATTTGCAACCCGCCAGACCGTCCCGATTTCGCGGCATTTTACCGTGCGTCGGGCCGCTCAGTGAAGCCCCGTCCCAAGCCGCGATAATGCTCTGCCGCTACCCCGGCCCGCTGGCCGGCGCAGAATCGCGCGCGCGAATTTGACTTGCCCTCGAAGGCAGACCAAACTGGGCGCTCGAAGGTATCTCACGTCTCCCTCGACCGAAGCCGCTAAAGCAAGGGGAACACCAATGAACCTACGGTTCAATCTCGTCGCCACAGTCGGCTTGGCGCTCGCCTTCCCCGTCTTGTGCCCAGCCGCAAGTTACTCTGTCACAGATTTGGGCACGCTCGGCGGAACGTTCAGCACAGCACGCGGTATCAATGCTACAGGTCAAGTTGTAGGCGAAGCGTTTATCGCAAACGATGCATCGGTCCACGCATTTTTCTATAGCGCGGGCGTGGTGACAGATTTGGGCAGTCTCGGTGGACCAAGCAGCGGTGCGTTCGCAATCAACGATGCCAGTCAGATAACGGGGTATGCCACCACGCCAACCGACACGCGCGCATTTTTGTACAGCGGCGGAGCGATGACGGACTTGGGTACTCTCGGAGGTAGACATAGCTGGGGGTTTGGAATCAATAACGCCGGGCAAGTTGTCGTGACCGGCGTTGATTTTCTGTACCAGGGGTTATGAAGGTACGGGTTGGGGAAAAGGTACTCGTTCTTCGTCTTCTTCGTCTCTTTGCGTGTGCTGCTTCCGCTCCGGCTGCGCCTGCGCTCCAGCAGCACACGCGGCGGCAAACTCAGTGGGGGTCTGGTAGCCCAGCGAGCCGTGCGGGCGTTGCTGGTTGTAGTCCTCCTTCCAGGCAGCCGTCAGCTCGCGGGCCGCACGCAGGTTCTCGAAGATCTCCAAGGCCAGGAA
>CAZUPX010000668.1:0-5046 GCA_964622155.1 uncultured Planctomycetaceae bacterium
CAGATCGAGCCCCATTCCTTGTCCCATAACCTATTCTACCGACGCTGGCCGGTTGCCGCCACGTCCATCGTCACCACCAATGGGATTGGACGCCCTCTCCGCCCGTGATATTCTGATTACGCCTGTAGCTATTTGTCTTGCGACGTTCAAAATCTGACGGGTTGTTGGAACGGGCGAATGCGACTCTACGATCAACACCTCCACTCTTTCCACTCTTTCGATTGCAAGACCGAGCCGGCGCACAACGTCGAGACGGCCATCGCCAAAGGCTTGGCCGGACTCACGTTCACGGAGCATTTCGATACGCACCCGGACGACTGGCCGGGGTGTATCTACGACGACGAGGCGTACTCGACGACGATCGAAAACCTCCGAAAACAATATGGCGATCGGGTTTTTATCGGCAAGGGCATCGAGGTGTGTTTCCAACCATCACGGATGGACTTCATTCTGGAGTTTTTGGCGAACCACCTCTTCGATGTCGTCTTGTTAAGCGTGCATTACTTCGGCGAAAAAGCCGTTCATGTGCGCGAAAGCTGGGAGGGTGTGACGGCCGCCGAAGGAACTAGAACCTATCTCGAAAAGGTCTTGGATGCGGCGCGCTTCTGCGTACGGCTGCATCGAGATAGAGGTCGCGTGTTCGACGTGCTCAGTCACATGGATTTCGTCAAGCGCTACACCCAACGCTGGCTCGGCACGCATGATATGACCCCGCATGCGAAGTTGTTCGACGAAATTCTCCGGGCTTGCCTGGCCGCGGACCTGACACCGGAGATCAACACCTCTACTCTGCGACAAGGGCTCGGAGAGTCGATGCCCGGACCGGCAGCGGTCATTCGCTACGGGCAACTCGGCGGCCGGGCGATGTCACTCGGATCCGACGCCCACAAGGCTCCGGATATCGGCGCGGATTTCAATCATGCGGTGGAGCTGCTTCGCGCGGCGGGCATAGACAAGACCGTGGTTTTCCAGCGGCGCGAGCGGGTCGAGGTGTCGATCGAATAGCCGCCCGGGTATAATCCTCAACCTATGCAACAAAAACCAAACGTCTTAGCTTACGAGAGTACCGTTCCCTACGAGGGTACACGAATACACGCCGCCGCCATCTACTGCTCCGATGGTCGCGTCGGCGAGCAGTTTGATGACTTCCTTCAAAATGGCCTTAACTACCGCGATATGACCGCGTTGCACTTCCGGGCGGCCCCGCCTGTCTTGCCGACCATCCGCAAGCACACCTCCAAGCACAGGGTGTTGTCGATGAACTGAAATTTCTAATCGAAGTTCACGGACTTAAGCGCATTGTTCTGATTGCTCACGAAGGGTGTGCCTTTTATACCACGCGGCTTGAACTAAAGGACCGACGCCTCGAACTCCTACAGCGCGCAGACCTTGTTCGGGCTGCAGCCTGCGTCCGCCGCGTCACCGGTATCGACACCGTCGAAGCGTATTACGCTCAACATGTTTGCGGCGTCGTCGGATTCGAACCTATCGAAGTATGACGATCTTCGCCAAATATTTCCGCCCCCAGTAGGAAAAAGCAACCTTCCCAAAACTCGGCTTCCGCCTTCTCCCACCACTCCCGCGACGCGAACGGAACAGACCATTCGCGAGCAAACGGCGTTTGCTTAGCCCGTGGGGCTGTCGCACCATGAGGCACAACGCAAATCATTTTCGCGGAGGTAGGCGTTCAACTGTACTGATGGAACGCGCACCCACACGTATCCGTGCGACTGACAATAGGTTGAAGCCAAGGTTTTTTAGCCCAGACCAGAAGGAGGAGCGCCGCCGATGATCGCTTGCGGTGACTTTTCAATCTCCGTGATCAAAGCACCTCGACGCCACACCCGAACGTCCCCGGTGGACTCAGAAAGCGTCACCGCAATGCTGCGCGTACACGCCGTAATGGAGCCGGCCGCGGCGTGACGAGCGCCGAGACCTTGAGGCATCGGCTCCGCCGAAACCGCCGCTCGAAGCGTCACTCCGGCGGCCACGATCACGCCGTTGCCCTTCACGATGAACGCCCCGTCGAGCTTGGCGATCTCCTTGACGACCTCGTCCATCGAGTCATCCAGAATATTACGCGCCTTTTCCGAATAGCCCCGAAATGGGTTGATCCGCCCAGGCGCGTAATACTTGGTCACTTCGCGATGATCGCCCACCACGAACAGCGTGCCCACCGGTTTGCCTTCGCGACCCTCGCGGCCGATTTCGACCGCAATGTCGACGACGGTCTTGAGCGTGTCGAGCGGAACGCGGGTTTCCAATTGACGCAGGTCGCGAGCGGTCAACTGGCCCAAGTGCTCGCCCAGGTGTACCAGGCTGATCGAGTCGATCGTGCCCGCCTCAAAGCCGCTGTACAAGGCCACAACCTGGGCGCCCGCCGCCAGGAGGTCATCGGCCACGCTCTCCAACAGGGCCTGCGTCAGCTTCTCGTAGACCCCAGCCTCGGGCATGTTCAACACGACGGTCGCCAGCCCGGCCTCGGCCGCCCCCTCAAGCTGGGCGGCAAAATCGGCTGCCACCAGCAGCCTTCGATCGCCGACACGATCCACCAGACGGTCCCAATCAAACGGTGTTTCGACCAGCAGCAACAGCGCGTCGGTCTCCGTAGAACGGGCCAAACGGACCGCCGAATCGAAAACGATCTGAAACTGCTCGGTCAGTCGATAGGTCTTCACGGGAGTCGATAGTCCCCGGCGAGTCGAACCACGCACGCACAGAAACGCGAGCCGCGCGTGGCAATCGTAAGCCTTTTGTACACGGGGGGCAACGCCGGTACGATCGGCGCGATGCTTGCGATCCGCGCGTACCGCTGCGCGATCCCCATCGGCCCCGTGAAAAGATAGCTTGCCCACCTGACGCTCAATCGCCCTGAGACTGGCTGTGGGGTTGAATGAGACCGTTTGTACGGTTTGGCAGCCCGTCGATTTATTCGGCGGGCGGCTACATCACACGGATGTGATGACAAAATAACGACGTAAGTCGCTATTTTGCGAGCCGTGCGGAGCTTTGCTCCGCACTTGGTGAGGTTGAAAAATGCCCAGGATGGCATTTTTCAACGGGCTGTTAGTTGGGCCGGCGGGCTTCGAGCATCGAAGCATCCAGGGCCGCCTCGGCCGCCACCGTGTCTTGTGGCCAGATGATCTGGTTGTCCTTGAACATGCGGCGGTCATAGATCGCCAGGGCGTGCAGCCCGTGGCCCAACGGCCCAATCTCCCACTTGTGACCGTCGTTGTTGATCAACAGCGTCGCCAGGTAGTCGGCCGCCTTGATCATCCGCGGGTCGCGCAGCTCCTCGTCGGTCAGCGAGAAACCGATCCACTCCAGAATGTGCCCGCTGGTCTTCAATCGCCGGTCGATGTCGGAGCTGTTGCCTTTGCGCACGAACCATTCGGTGCTGAAGCTGCCGTCGGGGTTCTGCAGGCTGAACGTGTAGCGGTGATAGTCCTGGATGAATTTCTGGGCCCGCTCAAACTGCCCGATCACCGGCTTGCCGCGCTGGATCCGTTTGTTCACGGCATAGCTGAATCCCATCAGCCGGTGCGTGCCACCGCAAGCAGCACCGCGGATCGGCTGCTTGAGCTCTTCCTGCACCAGCCGTTGAATGGACCATTCCTGGCCGTCGCGGCTCTTCCAGGTCTCATCCGAGTCGATGTAGTGCATCAGCGCGATGAGCTTGAACGTCAGCTCTTCGCCGGCGACACAGTTCTTCTTTTCGTGCTCGATCAGGTCGCTCAAGGTGAACATCTTGCCGCCGACGTGCATCGGGTAGTCGATCTTCACGTGCGACTGGGCCAGGATGGCCAGAAACTGCCCAAAGTGCCCTTGCACGCCCGGCCCGCGTCGGGCTTCAAGGTTGCCGCCGTTCAGGAACAGAATCTGCTCCCCCTTGAGCGGATAGTTGTAGCAGATCCAACCGACGGCATTGACGGCCGGTCCGCCTTTGCTCCCCTTGAACAACTGCGTGTCAACGCCATAAGCAATGATCGCGTGCATCACTTCCCAAGGCGTGTTTTCGTTGGTGGCCTGGTGGCGCGGATAGTTGATCGCCAATGCGCGACGAATCTTGTCGCGCAGTGCAATCAGCTCGGGCGTCAAGTCATCGTTGGCGGAGCTGGTGGCCGCGGGGTTGTCGTCGGCCGGCGAGTCGGGCGCCTCAATGGCGGAAACTTGCAGTGTTTCTTGCCGCGGAGTTGGCTCCTCGATCACGGCATCGGTGCTTACTTCGGTGGCTACAGTCGGCGCGGCGGTGCCTTCATCACGCGTCGATCCCGTGACGGCGTCTCGGGCTTGTTCGATCGCCCGGCCGGTCGCGACCCAGGGGACCTGGCTGTCACGCTGCCGATGGACTCTGCGACCGGAGGGAGTCTTCGAAGGGGGCTGCTGGCCGCTCGTCTGCCAGGCAATCAATAACCACGATACGCACACAACCGCGCAACTCGACCAACCGAATCTCAACATGCCGACGCTCATCGGGATTCCTCTATGGCAACCGCTGGCCGCGTCGCTCTGCCGCGTCAGAGCCACGCCGGAGTGTCTGGTGGAAGGTAACTTTTTTGGGGGGTGGCGATCCGTTCGCTGCTCGCGCCAGGCAGGGCTTTGTTTGGTCCGCCGGAGTATTGATATCGGCCGATGCTGGCTTGGCGTTGACGGGTTTGCGACGAATCCAAAGCCCCTACCACGGAGCGGCTTGCGAAGGTGTCGAACAACCAGGATTTGCCGGCGATAGCGCCCATCAACGAACGGGCCTGAACCAGTGGGTCCGTGGGCGCAAGAGATGCGGCCGATGGCCCAAGCCGCCGCTGGTGTCGCGGCCGATTTCCAGACCAGGGACGGCCGCCCGTGGGTGTGCCCAGCGAAGGCACTTCCCGACTGTAGATGACGTTAAACCGTTCCGGGTTTAACGAGAGCAACGGCAACGGTTGCCGGTCTCAACTCACTCAAAAGCGGCAGTCTCAATACGAGAAGTAGCGCTTCATGCGTTCGGCAACGCTGATTTCAGCGACGCTCGATTTGCCGGTTTGCGCGTACTCGCGCCAGGCTTCC
>CAZUPX010000669.1:0-8664 GCA_964622155.1 uncultured Planctomycetaceae bacterium
CTGCTGCATGGCCGTGTCGGGTTCCGTTTCGCTGGAGTTATTGCACCACACCAAACCGACGGTCGTTTTGTATTGGATCGTGCCGCTGGCCTTTGCGATTCAAAAGTGGTTTCGCAAGGTGAAATACATCACGCTGGTGAACCTACTGGCCGCCAAGGAACTGTTTCCCACGGACGTCAGCCCCTATGATCCCGACGCGCCGGGAGCCGGCGAAGTGTTGTTTCCCGAGTACCTCACCTGCCAGGACCGCTCGCCGCAGATCGCCCGGCATGTGATCGGCTGGCTCACGGACGCGGCTTCTCGGCAACAGTTGGTCGAGCGGCTGGCACGGCTCAAGGCACAGGTCGGTCACGGCGGAGCCTGCCAAATGGCGGCCGGCTACATCCTCGACCAGTTGGACAGCCGGGCCAAACGAGTCCCGCGACCGCATTTCAGTCCGGCGCCCGCTCCACTACCTCCCTCCGCCGACGTTCCACGTCAGGCCGCGGCATAGTCGCCGATTGCCGCGGTGCTAGAATTACTGTCGATTCATACCGCCTCCGACTGCCGTCCAGAGGACTCACTGGCGGCTGCAACCCCCAGGATTCTTTGCCCGTGCTACTGAGCGAGCCGCCACGAAGTCCTTACGACCTGCGGTTTCATCTGCTCGGCATTCCAGTGCGCGTGCATCCGATGTTCTGGCTTGTGGCGTTGCTGTTGGGCCTGGGCGGCAAGGCCGAACCAACCGACATGCTGATGTGGGTTGGCGTCGTGTTCGTGTCGATCGTGGTCCATGAGATGGGTCACGCCTTGGCGGCTCGGGCCCACGGATGGGCACCGTGGATCACGTTGCACGGCATGGGCGGGCTGGCCTCCTATCAACCAACATACTACAGCCCGCGCAGCCGAATCCTGATTACGCTCGCCGGGCCGGTGGCTGGCTTTGTGTTTGCGGCGGTGGTGATCGGCGCACTCATGGCCTCGGGTCACACGGTACGGTTCGATTGGATCCCCGAGTGGCCGCTGCCGGCTCTTTGGGAGCCGTTCGAGTCGCACCGAACCAATCGCTTGGTGTTCGATCTTTTGTACGTGAACATTTATTGGGGCCTGGTAAACCTGTTACCCATCTATCCGCTCGACGGCGGACAGATCGCACGCGAGTTGTTCAGCCTCTCGGGTTCACCTGGGGCCGTTCGACAGTCGCTGTGGCTGTCGATCATCGCGGCGGTCGGAATGGCCGTGGTGTCGTTCGTCAAATGGGATCAACAGTTTCTCGCGCTCTTTTTCGCGTACTTTGCCTTTATGAGTTATCAGGCACTGCAAGCTCAAGACGACTACCACGGCGGGTTCGGAGGCTATCGTTGAAGCGTCCGTTGCGCGCGATGATCAACAAGGTTGCGCCGACCGTTGCCCGGCATCGTGTGGTGCTGTTGGGCGCGAGCAATCTGACCAAGTCGATTGGCCATGTCCTGGCAGCGGCGCATGGGGCCTGGGGGCGGCCTCTGGAGGTCATTGCCGCGTTGGGCCACGGCCGGTCCTATGGCCGATCAAGCCGGGTCTTTGGCCGCGAATTGCCCGGGATTCTCGAATGTGGGCTGTGGAACGTCCTCGGCCAATCGCCGGAGGTGCCAACCGCCGCCCTGGTGACCGATATCGGCAACGATTTGCTTTACGAGGAACCGGTCGAGCGGATCGTTGGCTGGGTCGAAACATCGCTCGATCGGCTGGCCGCGGCCCAGGCCCGAACCGTGGTCACGCTGCTGCCGCTCGACAATCTCGAGGCCATTTCACGGTTCCGGTTCATCCTCATGCGAACCCTCTTGGTTCCGCGCAGCCGGATCAGTTTGGAGGAACTTAGAGTCCGGGCCTACGAGCTCAACGAGCACGTACGGCGTTTGGCCGCGGAACGCGGGTTTGACATCGTGCCGCAGCGGGCGGCATGGTACGGCTTTGACCCGGTGCACATCAGATGGGGCAAACGATCGCTGGCCTGGCGCGAAATCTTGAGTCCTTGGCGAGAATCGCTCGATGCGGTCGCAGCGTCGCGCACGCCGATTTCCAGCACGATCTATCTGCGCTGGCGAGTGCCTGCCCGCCGTCGCATCTTGGGATTCGAGCAGCGCAGTCAGCAGCCTTCCGGCCGGTTGAACGACGGCACGACGGTGGCATTGTACTAGTCGGTCATCTCGACGACTGGTTCCGGACGATCGATGGCCGCCCACTTCGGTTGACCCTCAATCGTCTTCGTCATTGAATCACCAGCGCGCTTTGAGCTCGCATGGTAGCGCCGCGGTTGTCGACTCGCATGGCGCGCCTGTCTGCTCGCGCGCGTGAAGCGCGAGGGCGCTACGAAAGCGCATTTGAAAAAAATTTAGCCTTGCGCGAACTTTTTATCCGAAATCAGGTTGCACAATTCTGAAAACAGAGTACAACTAATAGTCAGTTCCTTGGCAAACTGCATGTGTTCAAGTCTTTGGCGTGCGAAGCAACGAGGCTTCACAGCACGCAGGGACTTTAGTTTTCGTTCCTGGCAAGACTCGCTCGGAGCATTACAACGTCTGTCGGACGTCGCTGAGAACGACCTTGCCAAAACTTTTTTAGGAGGACGGACTGTGGCCAAGAAAAAGAAAGCCGCCAAGAAGGCACCCAAGAAGCGCGCCAAAAAGAGCAAGAAGAAGTAGTCGGCTGCAGCTTCTGACTGCCGGAGTACCGGCAGCTTCTGACTGCCGGAGTACCGGCGGGTTTTGACTGCCGGAGTACCGGGCGGGCTCTACGTGCCCGCTCGCGTAAGCTCGGTGGCAACTTGTGATCCAACGAGAAAGAGCCGCACCGATCGGCCGATGGGTGCGGCTCTAATTTTTTGCCGCTTGGGTACACTCGCATAGCTGACGCAAACCCATTGAAAACATTGACTTGCGTCACACCGTCAAGACCGGTAGCTCGGCGGCCTGGCCGCGCTGGACTGACAGGCCTCGCACCAGGTTCTGGCAGATCTCTTGCCAGTGTTTGCCGCTCGCGGCGTCGTCCAGCATCGATGCCGTGCGGCCCTCGTCGCCGGCCACGCGAATGCTGATCTGAATCGGCACCTCGCCCAAGACGTCGATGCCCATCTCGGCCGCGCGACGCCTGGCTCCACCACTTCCGAAAATGTCGTAGCGCTTGCCGCAATCGGGGCAGACAAACCCGCTCATGTTTTCAACCATCCCCAGCACTGGGATGTTGACCTTGCGAAACATGGCAATTGCCTTGACGGCGTCCAGCAGGGCCACGTCCTGCGGCGTGCAAACCACGACCGCTCCCGAGAGCGGCAAAAGCTGCGAAAGGGTCAAAGCGATGTCACCCGTGCCTGGCGGCATGTCAATGATCAGATAGTCCAGCTCACCCCAGGCAGTGTCTCTCAGGAATTGGGTGATGGCGCCGTGAAGCATGGGACCACGCCACACGACGGCCTCGCCGGGCGGAACCAGGAAGCCCATCGAGATGACCTTCAGTCCGGAGACCTCAATCGGCTGGATCCGGTTCTCGATGATTTCTGGGCGACGGTTGACGCCAAGCAGATGCGGGATGCTGGGCCCGTAGACATCGGCGTCCATCAGGCCGACCTTGCTGCCGGCTCGGGACCGTCCCAGCGCGATTGCCGCCGCCACGGCGCCCTTGCCCACGCCCCCCTTTCCCGATCCGACGGCGACGACGCTTTTGGCCGTCAAGCCGATCTGTCCGATCTTCGGGGCCGGACGGTCGTGCACGGCGAGGTTGATCGTCACGTTCGCCAGAGCCGGGAATCGCTCGCGAAGCTGTCGAGCCAGCGCGGCTTGAGTTGCGTCCCTCAAAATGGCCGAGTGCGTCGATAGCGCCAGCGTGAGGCTCAACGAATCGCCACGCGACTGAATGTCGCTCACTTGCCCCGCGTCGACAACGCTGCCGCCGGTTTCGGGATCGGGAAAAGCTTTCAACGCCGCGTGCACGGCGGCTGGGGCAATCTGTTCGGCAGGCATAGTCTTGTCAACGCGTCGAGGTCAACGGGCGTGGAAAGGCCGGCGGTGATCAGGTCGTGGCCACTTCGCTCCAGGGAAGCGAATCCCACACCAGTTCGGCAAAGCCGGCTTTGGAAGTGGGAAGCCGTGAAAGGTGATTTCGCACCAGCGGTGCCAGGCAGTTCAGCTCGCGGGGCGAGGTCGTAAAGTGTACCGCCCCGGCGTCGCGCAGCAGCCACTCGTAGTTAGCCAGGCCACGGTCGGCCAACACGACAGCCCGGGCGAACGGAAACCGCACCGGGAGTTGAACCAGCCACGACAGGATCCCATTCAAATTGCCGGGATTCGCCTCGAGCGCGACCAGGCTCATCGGCGCAACGGCCAACGCGGCGGTGCATTCGGACAGCGCTCGCGTCTGCCGCAGTCGCATCTCGCGCGGCAAATGTTGCGCAAGTGCGGCGGCCCAAACGCCGGTGCGCTCGCAGATGATGACTTGGGATTGACTCATGGTCGCAACTCAAAAATGCTGACTCGTTGCATTCATCCGGCATCATCGTAGAGTTGGCCGCCGAGTTTGACAAGCGACGCTGCTTGCGCTAGTCGGCGCGCCGTTGCTTTTTGTCTGGCGGCTGCTCCAAACCCAGTTGGACCAATCTGCGATAGAGTCGTGGACGGGTCAGGCCCAGCAGCCTCGCCGCCTTGCTTTTGTTGCCTTTCGCGCGTCGCAGGGCGCGAGTAATCAATTCGACTTCCAGGCGTCCCAGAAATTCCTCAAGGTCGATGACTTCCTCGTTCCTCGCCGGATGGGCGGCGGCACCCGCGGCTCGATGGATTTCGCTGGGCAGGTCGTGCATCGCGACTTCGCCCCCTTGGGCCGCCTCGTGAGCGCGGCGCACGACGCCGGCCAGTTCATCGATGTTCCCCGGCCAGTTGTAACCAGTCAGGCGGTCGATCGCTTCGCTGGTGAAGCCGCCGACCTGCTTGATGCTCGTCGCGTTGACCTGTTCGAGAAAAGCTTGAGCCAACAGCGGCAGATCCTGAATTCGCTCGCACAGCGGCGGTAGCTGGATCGAAATGGTGCTCAAGCCGCAGGCCAACTGGCGTGAAAACCGGCCCTCTTCGCCCAGTTCGTCCAGCGGCCGCTGGGCCGTGGCAATGACGCGCACGGCGTGCGGATTGACGCGTAGCAGTTCAACCAAATCAGACTGCAATTCCGGCGGCGCGGCATCCACGTCGGCCAGCAGGATGCTAGCGGCTCCTTTCAATGCCGAATGCTTGAGCCACACCGCTCGCAAGGTTGCGCGCAGCAGATTGGCGTCCAGCACTCCGCAGTCCAACGGCACCAGGTGACCGCGTTCGCGCTGGGCGTGGTGAATCGATTTTGCGACATGGTCCTTGCCAGAGCCGCGCGGCCCGGCGACAAGAACATGGGCATCGCAGCAGGCGGCAAGTTCGATCTGGGCCCGTACGCGGACGATTGCCGGACTGGCGCCGATCAGGCCGTCGAGCCTGAAATGCGCGGTCATGGCCGCCCGGAAGCGGCGAACCTGCTCGTGCAACTGGGCATCGCTGGCCGATTCCTGCACGGCGGGGCCACAGTCGTTCGTGTCGAGCACCGCCAGTACCTCGGCGCTCTCATCCTGACCGTCTGACAGCGGCACAAAATGGCCGCGGCGCCAAACGAGCGTGCCGTCGGGAGCCGTGCAACTGACAGTGGCAGTTTGCACCTGGCCGGCAAACACCTTGGGCGGCGGACACAGACCAGCCGCGACCGCCGAGGGCTTCGAATCGTCCCCGGGCGAGTGATAGATACACTGCTGACCGACCAGGTCGTCGGCCGCCAGGCCCACCCACTGCGCGCACGCTGCGTTGCAAAACACGATCCGCCGATCCTCGTCCAGCACGTATATAGGAGCGGCGCTATCGGCCAAAAGCCTGGCCAGGTCAGCCATGGTGGTACGGTCGCAAGACATGACGCTTCTCTGAGAGCCGATCGGACGCCTCACTACAGCATAATCGGCTGCGCGATCCGGCTCCACCAAGCGCTACTATCGCGAGTTTTCGCGGTCATCGACCTGATCGTGCGCAGCGAGGTCACGGACGACTGTCCGTGGGGCCGTTGCGGCCGCAATGGGATTGGGCGGCGGCGGCGTGTATGTCGCGCGAGTTGCCTGGCTGGCGCTGTTGGCTTGTTCCAGGCTGGGGCCGGGATAACAGCCCAGCCCGACGACCAGTACTGCGCAAACCGCCATGGCCCAGGCGGCGCCGCTGCCTCCACCGCCAGCGGGCGATGTCTGTGGCGCTCGAAAATACATGACGCCCACGATTCGCAGATAATAGGCCGCTGAGATCGCAGCGTTCAAAGCACCGACAATCGCCAACGCGACAAACCAGGGCCACAGGCTATTGGCCTCGGGGTTCTTGGCGTCAATGCCTAGCGCGCCGGTGAAGAGCGTGAACTTGCCCCAGAAGCCGGCCAAGGGGGGCAACCCGGTGAGGGAGAACATGAACAGCGACATCGCGGCCGCCGTCTTGGGAAAGGTCTGGCTTAGCCCGCCCAGATCGTCGACCGCGTCAATCGATTTCGATCGGCCTCCCAGATAGGTCAGCACGGCAAACGCGCCTGCGGTGGCGGCGGCGTACACGAGCAGGTAGAAGAACGTCGCCCCGATGCCGTCGAAGTGGCTGGCTTCGACCGCGCCGCCGGCCACGGCAAACCCAACAGCCAGACCGATAAGCATGTAGCCGGCATGGGCAATCGACGAGTAGGCCAACAGCCGCCGCACGTTGCCCTGCCACAAGGCAAGTAAGTTGCCCAAGGTCATCGTGACCATGGCCAAGGCCAACGAAAGTTGCCAGCCGAGCTCGGCAAGTGACGCGAGACTTGGCGTCGGTTCGATGCCGGGCAACGTAACGGCCAGGATTCGCACTAGCGCCACCAGGCCGGCGATTTTCGGCACCACCGCCAACAGTCCCGCGTTGGGATTCGTGGTGCCCTGATAGACGTCGGGGGCGTAGAAGTGGAATGGCACAATCGTCAAGCGGAAGCCTAATCCGGCGAAGATGAGCACGACCGCCAATCGCGCCAGCGTCGGGGTCGCGTCCCCCGGTGCAGCCATGGCCAGAGCGCGATGGATCGCTTGCAGGTTCGTCGATCCGCCGGCTCCGTAGAGGAAGCTGAAGCCATACAGCATGATGGCCGATGAGAGCACGCTCAAGAAGAAGTACTTGGTGCCGGACTCTGAAATGCCCGACCCCCGGCCGAGAAACAAGATGACGTACGTCGGGATCGATACGAGCTCCAAAGCCACAAAAAACGTCACCAGGTCGTTGGCCAAGGCAATCAGCATCAGTCCCGTTACGATCAGCAGCAGCGAGCCCATGAATTCCGAGGCTTCGCCCTGTGCGCTCGTCGATGAGGCGAGCATGACGAACACCACCCCCACGCCCAATACAGCCCAGCGGAGCGTGGTCGAAAAGCCATCAACCGTCACGGCCGCGATTGTGATACCGGATTCCAAAGCTGCTGGCGGGTCGGAAATTGACGCTTGCTGATAGAGGGCCACTCCGGCCAGGACGATCGCGGCGGCGCTCAGCCAACTCCAGCCCGACCGAGAAGGCAGAAAAGCCCCGGCCAGGTAGATCGCCGTGGCCGAGACCACCAGGATAATCTCGGGCAGCAAGAAGTAGACGGTGGCATTCGACACAGCGTCAGTTCCCCTCTCGTGTTGTGTCGAGGTTAATCGGCCCGCCGGCCAGGACGGGTTCGGCCTTGCGGTAGCTTTGATCAAGTGCCTGCACGGCTCCGCGTGTCATGGGGTTCAACGTGGACTGCATCCGCTGCAGGAAGAACTCCGGCACGATCCCGATCCAAACGACGAAGACGACCAGTGGGGCCAAGGCGGCGACTTCGCGCAGAGACAGATCGCGGACCTCCGGATCGCCGTGGGCGTGATGACCTTCCTTCAACGACCCGAAAAACACGCGCTGCACGAGCCACAGCATGTACCAGGCTCCCAGCACGACACCGAAAACGGCCGTCACGGCCATCACGTGATAGGCCAGCACCAACGCGGCGGGCGCATCCGTCCAGGCCCGCTCGAACATGCCAATCAGAACGAGAAACTCGCCGGCGAAGCCATTGAGTCCCGGCAGGCCGATGCTCGATAGAGTGAACACGACAAAAAAGAACGCTAGCACGGGCGTGCGGCGCGCGAGTCCACCCAGTCCGCGGATTTCACGCGTGTGGTAGCGCTCGTAGATCATGCCCACCACGGCGAACAGGCCGCCCGTCGATAATCCGTGGTTGATCATTTGCAGCACGCCCCCCTCGACGCTCAAGCTCGTCAGCGCGAACAGCCCGAGCATGCAGAAACCCAGATGGCTCACGCTCGAGTAGGCGATCAGCCGCTTCATGTCGGTTTGCACGAGTGCCACCAGCGCCCCGTAGATGATTCCCACGACCGACAAGCCCAACAGCCAAGGGACACACTGCGCGGTGGCCTCAGGCAGCATCGGAATGCTGAACCGCGCAAAGCCGTAGGTGCCGATTTTAAGAAGGATGCCGGCCAGCACCACGCTGCCGGCCGTTGGCGCCTGCGTGTGCGCCAGCGGCAGCCAGGTGTGCAATGGAAATAACGGCACCTTAATGGCAAATCCGGCGAACAGCGCCATGAAGATCCACCATTGCAGTTCGCCGGCGATCGGATGA
>CAZUPX010000670.1:0-1759 GCA_964622155.1 uncultured Planctomycetaceae bacterium
TACTACCTGGCCACGGCGCCGCGATTCTATGAAGAGGCCGTCTGGCGGCTGGGCGCATGCGGACTGGCCAACGAGGTGCACGGACCGCGGCGGATTGTGATCGAGAAACCTTTCGGCACCGACGCCGCGACGGCCCGTAAGCTCAACGACGCCGTTCACGCCGTGTTCCAGGAAAAGCAGGTCTATCGCATCGACCATTACCTGGGCAAAGAGACGGTGCAGAACATCCTCGTGTTGCGATTCGCCAACACGATCTTTGAACCGGTCTGGAATCGAAACTACGTCGATCACGTGCAGATCACCGTGGCCGAGGAGGTCGCGGTTGGGCGCCGCGGCGGATTTTACGATGCTACGGGCGTGCTGCGCGACATGTTTCAGAACCACCTTTTGCAACTGCTGATGACCACGGCCATGGAAGCGCCCGTGCGGTACGAGGCCGAGGCCGTGCGCGACGAAAAGGTGAAGATTCTGCGAGCCATCACGCGGCTGTCACCGGCAATGGTGGCCACCGACACGCTGCGCGGACAATACAAGGGCTATCGCCACGAAGACGACGTGGCGCCGGACAGCCAGACGGCCACCTTTGGCGTGGTGAAGCTGGGGATCGACAACTGGCGCTGGCAGGGAGTGCCGTTCTACTTGCGCACTGGCAAGGCCATGTCGTGCCGCACGACACAGATCGTCATCCAGTTTCGCCGCCCGCCCACCATGGTCTTTGACAAGAACGACAAGAATGACAAAAACTCGGACTTGGCCCACGTCGCCGACGGGAACAGCCTGATCATTCAGATTCAGCCGGCCGAAGGCATTCAGCTTTTGTTTCAAAGCAAGGTGCCCGACCAGGGTATGCGGCTGCGGCTGACCGAGCTCGACTTCAGCTTTCAGCGTGAGTTTGCGGGCGTCATGCCCGAAGCCTACGAGCGGCTTTTGCTCGACGTTTTTCAAGGGGACGCCAGTCTGTTCGCCCGCGCCGACGAAGTCGAGCTGGCGTGGAGCATCATCGACCCGATCGCCGGGGCGTGGAGCAATGCAAGCCAGCCGCCGCTGGAAATCTATGAGCCTGGCTTATGGGGCCCCGAGACCGCCGGCGCGTGGATGGAAAAGCAAGGACGGCAGTGGTTCGACACTTGCCCGGTCTTAGCGTGATGTCCGGCTGCGGGCGCGCTTGAAACGGAGGAGTGCGCGCGGCCGGGTCTGGACGCTGTGGAGACCGCTATCGCCCCTGGCGGCCAGCCCGGCCCTACGCACCAAAGACCTCCCAACAAGGTCGTCTATTCTCTAAGGTGTGTTTTCTCGCCAAAACGGACACTCAAATCGGAAAAAACCGGGTTTTGCCCGCGCAAGTCGGGCCGATAGCCGTCGCAAGTGATTGCGGCACAACGGCTCCTCGCCGCATCCCGTCGCCGACAAATGATCGACGATCCGCGAAGCACAAGCACTAGCCCGAAGCGCAACAGCATTATGCAAGTGCTGGCGAAGACACTTCATTGATATCCCATTGCAGCCGCAACGCGGCGACCTGCGATAGCCAGGGGCATCGCCCCTGGGGAAGGGCGGTCGGCGTGAATTTGAAGCCCCAACGGGGCGCTCTGAGGGCGCCCCGTTGGGGCTTCAAAACCGTCTCATGGGACATCGAGTCCAGGGGCGATGCCCCCTGGCTATTACAGGTTGGGCCTTTGGCCCACGAAGACTTGCGGGCAAAACTGCCATCACTTGCATAATGCTGGCAAGCGAGGGTCGTGTGGCCCACCAAGGAAAG
>CAZUPX010000671.1:0-5005 GCA_964622155.1 uncultured Planctomycetaceae bacterium
GTGCGTCGTCTGTCCCGGCGGCGGATATGGCGGGCTGGCGATGAGCTATGAGGGAATCGACGTGGGCCAGTGGCTCAACTCGCTGGGCGTGGCGGCCTTCGTGCTCAAGTATCGCCACAAGGGAACTGGCTATCAGCATCCCGCGCCGCTCGACGACGCGCAGCGGGCCATCCGCACCGTGCGGGCCCGGGCAGCGGAGTGGAAAGTCGATCCGGCGAAGATCGGAATCCTGGGCTTCTCGGCCGGAGGGCATTTGGCCAGTAGTGCGGGTACCCACTTCGATGCAGGTAACTCCAGTGCCGAAGATCCGCTCGATCGGGTCAGTTGCCGGCCCGATTATCTCGTGCTGTGCTATCCGGTGATCTCGTTCACCACGCCCTACACGCATCAAGGATCGAGAAGAAACTTGCTTGGCGAAAACCCCGACCCCAAGTTGGTCGAAACGTTCTCCAATGAGTTGCAGGTCACCGCCGAGACGCCGCCGACTTTCCTGTTTCACACCGATGCCGACACGGGCGTGCCGCCCGAGAATAGCGCGCTGTTCTATCTGGCTCTCAAAAAGGCCAAGGTGCCGGCCGAGATGCACATCTACGAAAAGGGTCCGCACGGCGTGGGGCTGGCGAAAGACCGCCCCGCCCTGTCCACCTGGCCCGAGCTGTGTCAGGCCTGGATGAAGGGGCGCGGGCTGCTCGGCAAGAAGTGAGACTGTCCGCCGAACCTCATTCCGGTCGTCTGTTGCATTGACCTACCTATTTCGCCGCATCGGCCTTTTCGACCGTCATGCTCACGTCCTGTCCGACGGAAAGGTCCTGACCGTTGAACTTCGACACGGCTTGCACGGCGAGTGCGAAAGTGCCCGGCGCGGCGTCGGCGGCGGCTTCGACGATCAACTTGCCTTCGTTCTGTCCCGCGGCAATCGCCAGCTCGGCGACCTTCAAGCCCTTGGCCTCCGCCGGCACCTTGACCTTCACCTGCACGGCGTCAGCATAACCGTATAGCCGATTGATCATCACGGGGACTTCCAAGTTGACGCCCTGCTTGACCGTCGTGGCCGAGCTGTTGACGGCCATTGTGATCGGGGCGGCTGTGATCTTGAGCGTGACGGTCGGCGAGGGTGCGGCCAGGTTGATGTTGGCCGGCTTGGCCTTGTTGGTGGCGTCGGTGACCGCTTTGGCGACGGTTTGCTGCGCGGCGGCGGCATCTTTGAGCCTGGCCGCGGCATCAGCTTCCGATTTTAGCGCAACAGCCTTCGCATCGGCGGCGGCTTTGGCTTGCGCCTGTGCTTCGGCAGCGGCTTTGGCGGCCGCCGCCTTGGCGTCGTTGGCAGCCTTCAACTGGGCCTCGGCCTCCGCAGCGGCTTTTTCGGCAGCCGCCTTGGCGTCTGCAGCGGCCTTCGCTTTCGCGGCGGCGTCTGTGGCCGCTTTGTCGGCCGCTTGCGCCAGCTCAACGGCCTTCTTGGTGGCGGCGTCCATGTCGGCCGCCTTCTTATCGGCGTCCGCCTTGGCCGCGATCGCCGCTTTGGAGGCAGCGTCCAATTCGACCACGATCTTGTCGACCGCGGCCTTGCGATCGGTCGCCGCTTTGACCGCCTCGGGGTCGCGCGAGTAGTTGACCTGGGTCGTCGCCAACACGCTGAACGAATACGTGCCCACCGGCACGTTCGGTGGCAGATTGATTTCCAAATTGCCCGCAGCCGCGTTGGCGTCGAGCGTGATGTTCGTCGGTCGCACATTGGGAGGCAGCGACGAGGGAGCGAGCACAACGTTCCCCTTGAAGTCACCGCGTCGCAACAGCTTCAACGGCACTTGCACCTTGCCGGCCTTGCACATTTCGAGCACGGCGCCGCCCGCATCGACAAAGAACGGAAACGTCTCGCCGCCGCTAACCGCCACGGCTAGGTTGCGCGTCAGACGTGCCCGTGGAGTGGCCTGGTTGATCAAACCGCCCCAGACCATCGTGGCATTGCGCGCTGGGCGAACGACCTGGGCGTCGCCGATCTTCGCCTTGCCGACGATGGAGACCAGGCTCATCGACTCGGCGGCATTCTCGGCCGCGGTGAGCACAACCGCACCCAGGTTTTGTCCCTCGGCAATCGTCACCGGAGCACTCGTTACGCCCGCGGGCAGTCCGTCGACCGAGACTTCCACCGGACCATCGAACCCCTCGCGGCGAAACACCATCACGTCGATGAGCTCTGCGCCACCCTTGCGCAACAGCGGATTCCAGACCGTGGGTGGATTCTGGTTCGGATCGGGACTAAACGGCAGCAGTCGCGGCTTTACCACCAGGCGAAAGTCGGGCTTCGACGGGTGAATCGCTAGCCGATACACCAGCCGCGGATCGGGCCGCGCGTAGTTCGACAAGTTGCGCACCAGGATGCGATACGTCCCCTCGGCCGGCGCCACAAAGCGGAATGCCGGATCGTCGGTCTTGATGTCGTAGATGTAGATGTTGCCCGGCGGATTGTCTAAATAATCGTCGACGCCCTGGATGTCCTTGACCTGTTCCTCGCCCTTTTCGTTTTTCGTCACTTGTTGCACGAGCAGATACGGATCGGTCGGCAAACCGTGCCGCTGTGAGAAGACTTCCATCCACAGCGCCTCGCCCGCCTTGCACTGGATCGTGATCCAGTCGCGGTCGGTCTGCGGATAGAACTGTCCGACAAACTCGCATGGCATGCTGACCGCCTGCGCCTTCGTCGGGTCGTCGTTGGGTTCTTGCTCGGTGACGACCGGCGCCGTGGCAATGCCCAGCGGCACTGCGTTGGTCGCGCCCTGCGGCGTCGGCCAGCGGACGGCCACCGAGTCGATGCCGGATTCGTCGGGCTCAGTGAGCGTGCCGGCATCGACGATTTGCAACGTGTCGTCGGCCGGCAACGCGAAGTCGACCGTCAGCGATTCCAGCGGCTTGCCATCGGCCGACTTGATACCACTCGGCTGTCCGCCCGGCAGGTTGCGGCCATACAGGGTGTACTTGGCCGTCGACCCCGGGACTCCGGCGGGCGGGAAAATGTAGTCCACGTAAGGACTGGTTCCAATCGAGAGCCGATAAAAGTGTTCGCTGCCTCCGGCATACAAGAAGTCGTGCACCTCGACGAAGAACACGCCGTCGGCTGGCACCGTGAAGTCGAGCATGGGGTCGCGACGGTTGGTGTCTCGGTTGCGCTGGAGCTCTTTGCCCGCTGCGTCGTACAGAACCAGTGTCGCGTCCATGCGCGAATCGATGCGATAGGCCGAGCAGTCGACGATCACGCGCTGGCCTTGCTTGGCGGTGAACTTGAAATAGTCCTCGTCGGTCGCGCTGCCGCTCTGGCCGTTGACGACCGTGTCGAGCGGCACTTCGAGCGCCTGTGCCGCTGTGTTGTTCGGTTCCTTTTCGACCAATTCGTTGCGCGTGCCGACGACGAAATACCTGGGATTCGAGACGCCGTACTTGCCGATAGCGCGAACTTCGCACACGCCAGGGGCGGCCTCCGGGGTGATCGTGACACTGAATTGGCCTGGAACGGGCTGCGGACCATTCTCGCCCAGCCCTGGCGATACGGTTTTTTGTTCGGCCGTGATTCCCGGCACCGAAAAATGCAGCTTCGAAACCCCTTCCAGGTCATTGCCCGAGAGAGCTACGTCGACCGACGTTCCCTGCTTCGCGCCGGCCGGAAAAATAGAGAACAACCGCGCAACGGGTAATGTCGGCGGCTGAGCCCAGGCACTACTTGAAATACTTGCAACACACGCGATCAACAGCACGCCGAGCAAACGTCCGTACGTGACCGAGTGGTAAAGCCACATGGCAATCCTCATCGAAAACAAGGAATCGGTGGGGGGCTGCGAAACGCGAGGCAAGCGAAAAACGTTGATGTCCCAAGGCCGTTCATACATGGCCCAGCCGCGGGAATAGTTTCTCAGTATCGGCAGGTTCCTAAATAAAACCTCGCAGGAACCATAGCGCCTCAGCGGCATTCGCTCCGCGATTGCCGCCGCGATTTGGTTCCACACCCGTACGTTTTTGCGGAGGATCTATTTAGGGTTGGCAGGATGCCTCGATTATCGCCAGCCGACCGGTCCATTGCAAGGAGCATAGGGCGCCGCGCGAAAGCACGTTGCGGCCACAACACATGGCTCCTTGTGTGCTAGCTCCGTGCTCGGCTAAACTCGCACCGAACATAGAGCGAACAGGTTACGGGGAATAGCCGACAGCCGGCGTGAGTCCACTTGGTTGAGCCATCGAGTCGCGCCAGTCCTTTCTTGCTTCACTAACCACCAACCACCAACCACTGCTCCATGACCGACCGACCGCGAGTTGTGATTACAGATTTCATCGCTGGACCGCTGGAGATCGAGCGGCGCGTGCTGGGCACGATTGCCGAGATCGTGGCGCTCGACGCATCGAGCGAAGAGGAGTTGGTCGGCAAGATTGAAGACGCCACGGCCATCATGATGTACCACACCGTCTCGATCACCGCCAAGACGATCGACCGGCTCAAGCATTGCAAACTGATCGTCCGCTGCGGCGTCGGCTACGACAATGTTGATTGGCACTCGGCACGCGACCGCGGCATCGCTGTGGCGAACGTGCCCGACTACGGAACGGAGGAAGTCGCCGACTCGGCCATCGGCATGACGTTGGCCTTGGCGCGCGGCATCACGCTGTTCAATTCGCGCTGTCGCGACGGGGTCGGAAAGTGGCTGTACAGCGAGGGCAAGCCGATCCATCGCTTGCGCGGCCGAGTGTTTGGCATAATAGGGATCGGGCACATTGGCACGGCCGCGGCCCTGCGTGCGAAGGCCCTGGGCATGGATGTCGTGTTCTACGACCCGTACGTGCCTGACGGCCGTGACAAGGCGTTGGGCGTTCGCCGAGTCGAGACGCTCGACGAGTTGTTGACGCAGGCCCACGTCCTCAGCCCGCACTGTCCGCTGAGCAGCGAGACCTATCACATGATCGACGCGGCGGCGATCGCCAAGATGAAGCCGGGCTCGTTTCTGATCAACACGGCGCGCGGCGG
>CAZUPX010000672.1:0-6918 GCA_964622155.1 uncultured Planctomycetaceae bacterium
TGTACGTCGTGCGTGTCGAGGTATTTCGAAAGCGGCCGGTCAGACCGCAGGCGAAAGATGACGACCAGCCGTTGGAAGATGGGCACGTCGACCGACTCGGTGCGAAAGCCCTTGGTCATGCGGCGGCGGAAACGCGTGCCCGTGGTGTCGCCCCGATAGAACAGATCGAGCCGCTCGAAGACGTCGAAGTTGACCGCCAGATTCAAGCCCCAGTGGCTGCGATCTTCCAGCGCCCGTTCGATTTCCGGTTGCTTCAGTCGTTGAAAATTGCCCCGCTCAAGCAGCCAGCCGAATTTTTGGAACAGCGCCTGCTGTGCCGCGTCGAGCTGGGCATTGGACAGCGGCGGGCCCGGACGCGTGTCGGCGTCGGGGTCGAACGGGGCATAAGCGTCTTTCAACTGCTCAAGCGCGACGTGAAAATCGCGGTGCAGGATTCCGTCCACCAGACAGCACAGGCGTCGAAACGCGTCGGCCTCCGCAGACGGCAATCCAGATTTGGATGCCAGCACATCAACCAACTCGGCCTTCCGCAGCGGAATGAACTGCTCGCGGGCGCGTGGCGCTGCGGGTGCCGGCGACTGCTCGATGACTGGTACCGTGGCATGCTCGGGGGGTTGGTTCTGAACGCTCGACATATCGCAGCCGTTGTGGGCTCTCGTTGAGCCGGGGTCGACATAAAGCGGTGGCAAGGCGATTGTAGCCGCGGCGACGCCCTCCGGCACGACGCGCCGCAGGGCGTTGGACGATTTAATCTAAGAACAGGCAGTTCGGCGATTTGACCGTGGCACGGGTGCGGTGAAACACAAGCGTATCGGGTATCATGAACATCCATGGGTTGTTTACGGATTCAACGCCGCTGGACACACGGTCTTCGGGCCATCGCGTGCTGGGCCGCCGTGTTCGGTTACGCGCTGGGAGTTGGGCCGGCTTGGGTAGCGGCTGTGGCTCAGGAGACCGTGGTGGACGAGTCGGCCGCGGGCGCCGACGGCAACATTCCGAAGGCTAAGCCGACGTATAAGGGACGGCAGATCGCGGTCACGATGCACTACCTGGGTGCGCCGTGGCTGGTGCGCGAGTCGCGCGAGCGCGAAGAAGACTGTGCCCTGCTGCTAAAAGCCCTGAACGTCAAACCCGGTCAGGTCGTCTGCGACATGGGCTGCGGCAACGGGTTTTACACGCTGCAATTGGCCAGCCAGGTTGGCGAGTCGGGCAAGGTTTTGGCTGTCGACATCCAGCCCGAAATGCTGCATATGCTGTCCGAGAGCGCCCGCGACAGCGGCATCGCGAACATCGAGACGATTCACGGAACACAGGTCGATCCCAGGCTGCCCGAGGGGAGCGTCGACCTGATCTTGCTGGTCGACGTATACCACGAGTTTTCACATCCCGAGCCCATGCTGCGTGCGATGCGTCGGGCGTTGAAGCCCAAAGGGCGGATCGCGCTGGCCGAGTTTCGCTTAGAAGATCCCAAGGTTCCCATCAAGTTGCTGCACAAGATGAGCAAAAAACAGATCATGAAGGAGTTCCCCCCGAACGGCTTCAAGATAGTCGAGGAATTCGACAAGTTGCCCTGGCAACACCTGATGTTTTTCGAGCGGGATGAGACTCCCTAGGAATCCGGGAACCGGCGACTCGCGTTTTTTTGAAGAAGGAGCCGCATCGCGCAATAAGGTGGGCGTTTTGGTGGAACTTGAGGGTTATTAGTTTTGTCCGTTTAACGGGGCAATAAAATCGGACTTTTCGACGAATCTAACTTGTTATTGTCGAACGACCTACAGTGCTTGCCGTTGCATTCTCGGGCAGTGGCACTTAAAATGGCAGTTGGACTGCCCGCGTCGTGTCAATGTAAAACTTTATTTCGTGTGGAATAATTTTCGGTCCGGGCCGCTAATGAACGTCATGCAGCGCGCTTGTTAACAGTCAACTCTGATTACAGCGCGCTAGGGTGTGAACCGGTCGCAAGGGCAAAGCGCCGATTCTTGTTGAGGGTGGTAACACCGCAATGGCTGATCAATTAACGATTGGCCCCAGTGCTGAACCCCAGATGGATCGCGCCGGGGCTGACTGGGTGCTAGGCCAGAATGCCGCAGTGCATCAAATTGCGCGCCATGTCCAGCGCGCTGCCGCGGCCGATTGCACGGTCTTGATCTCGGGCGAGACCGGCACCGGAAAGGAACGCTGGGCCAAGCTGGTTCACGCGACCGGTCCTCGCTCTGCGAAGCCTTTCATTCCGGTCAATTGCGCTGCATTGACGGTCACGCTGGCCGAAAGCCAATTGTTTGGTCATGAGCGCGGGTCGTTTACCGGTGCCGTGGGGCGCAGCGAGGGTGTGTTCCGTGCCGCCGAGGGAGGCACCGTCTTTCTTGATGAAGTCGGCGAAATGCCGCTGGAATTACAACCCAAGCTGTTGCGTGTTTTGCAACAGTTGGAAGTCACGCCGGTCGGGTCGGCTCATCCGCAACCCGTTAACGTCCAGGTCATTGCCGCCACAAACCGCGACCTGGCCAGCGACGTGGCCGAAGGCCGCTTTCGCGAAGATCTGTTTTACCGGCTGAATATGGTCGAGTTGAGCGTGCCGCCGCTGCGCAGCCGCATTGAGGACATACCTGAGTTTATCGAGTTCTTTTCGCGCCGCTTTGCCGCCCGCTACAAGCGCGCCGTGTGGCAACCGGACCCAGATACGCTCAAGCGATTTTGCGAGTTTCCCTGGCCGGGCAACGTGCGCCAACTTTCGCACGTGATCGAGCAATCCTACGTGTTGGATTGCTCGCCCAGTTTGCCAGCCACCGCTCCCGCTATGCCGCTGGATGTCACGCTGCCGTACATGGATCTCACCAAGCTGCGCGTGGCTGCCATTCATCAGGCCTTGCAAGCCACTCGCGGGCACAAGGGCCGCGCGGCGAAATTGTTAGGCGTGCATGCCAACACGCTCACCCGCATGCTCGCTCAATTGGAGGCCGACAGCGACGACCTGGTGATACTGCCGGGTCTGCACCGCTTCCGCCGTCCTCAGAAGCCCCGCTAGTAAGCATTGATTGGGCCGAGGACGGCCGTATCAGATGGGCCGAGGACGGCCGTATTCAACAGGCCGGATATTTCGAGCGATAGCGGCAAGGCAAGCCCTCCTTCTGCTCGGCATTTGCGCATAGGCAAAGTCCGCGCTGGCGGACTTTGCCATTTTCCCTTCTCAACCCTCCGGCTGCTGCCAGGGTTCCTGGCTTACCAGCAACCCTGGGCAGAACGCCAGCCGTCAACACCACACACTAGGTCGAGTGCCAGGCGCTGTAACCCAACGCCCGCAGGTTGTTCCGAACTCTCGCGGCCAAGGACAGGCTGTAGTACGTACCCCCGACGTACTCATCACCCCAGGCGTCGACGAAGCGCACCTACACGTAAGGTGTACCACTTCAACCGCCGGAACCGCACTGGCCGCATCCTGGGGGCAAACCAAAGGGCCAGCTTGGGAAAACCTATAGCGGCTCTGGCGTGATTGGGTCGGTCGCCCTTCAGTGATGGTTCTGCGCCCCGGCGACGCATCACCAATCTGTGGGAACGTCCTCACGATTGTGATGTTCATCGCAAATGCCTGACGGCTAGCGATTTACGGCACGTTCGACGCTGTTATCTCCTTGAAGCGGTGAAATTCCTGGCGGCAAACGACCCCCCCAGCCGCGTCACATTCGACGGTCCAAACGGTCGAGTTTTCTGGAAATACACTCGTTTTTCCCCGATTTCTTTTGATCGCAATCTGATTGCGAATGCTTCGGTATGGCACTTGCGTTTCAACCGTCATTGTCCACGCCCTCGGATTGTTCCGCAGTGGCAGCGGCGAGATTTCGCCGGTGCCCGAGGACATCAAGGGGGTGGCGCGCGAACAGCAGAGGCGAAGAACTTTTGGCAGCGCCGCCGAGGCGGTGGTCTTGTCGCGTAGCGCGCGTTTGGAAACGTGCGCGACGAGAGGCGAGATCTTGGAGTCGACACCACGAGGCAAGCGGCAGATGCCAAGAGGATGCAACACGCGCTAAACCCACCTTGATTTCCTGATCGCGGAAGAGTCATGCCATATCAAGAATCGAAAACGATCGTTGCACGCGGGCAAGTGCAACTGAGGTACCTGCACCGCGTAGCCAAGCCCGCAAGCGTGTTGCAGTGTTTGATTGTCTCGGCCGATTCCGCGCGACGCACAATGTTCGAGCGGGGTGCGTCAGACGGCGGCTGGAAAACATCTCTGGCAGTGGACGCGGCTGAGGCGCTTGCGCACATCAGCCGCAACTTCGTTCAGTTGGCGATTGTCGACCTGGAAGGCCGGTCTGTGGGCGCCTTTCAAGGCGTCGTCCAGCGGCTCATGGCCTCCAGTGGCCTGTTGTTGATCGTGTGCGGCAACGAAGGCCATCTCGAGGAAGAGGTCTGGGCTCGCCAGTCGGGCGCCTGGTTGTATCTGCCGGGCGTTGTGGAGAGCACAAATTTTGCATTGTTGTGCGGCGAGGCTCGGCACATTGCCGAGCGCCTTGCCAATTCGAACGTTCCGCCGCGCGCTAGCGAGCCAACCGCAGCGCAACGCAGAAGCTATCCCTAGGTTTTCGACGTTTCCGAGGCCTTTTGATTCCGGGGCAGACCCCAAGTGAGGAATGATATGAACCTCAGCTACAACAAGTACCAGGAGCAGGAATTCGACTATCAGGTCGATGACCAGCGGCATGGCGCGAAGGACAAAACTCCGCGCAAAGGCCGCATGAGCTACGCTCGCTCCAATCGACCGGCTGTTTCGCACAACGGTATGCACCGTCGTCGCAACAAACGCTTCGCCTGGTAATGGCAAGCGACTGAAGTAACAGCGCGTTGTTTTTTCCGACCGCGTTGTGCTGCGCCCAGCTTCCGTTAGGAAACGGAAGAGCCACCCCAGGCAAATACGGCGCGCACCAGGCGGTCGTTTTATGCGCCGATATTGCCGGGAGTCGCAATCGCCGGTGAGGATCTGCGTTGGTCCGATGCGACCCGTTTACTGCTTGCCCGCAGCTTGCGCATCGGCGGTTCGGGGTGCTGGCAGCGTGTCGCCGCCGGGCGGGACTTCCACGCGAATATCCGCCGAGCCCACGGCGCAGTCTTCCGAGCCTTCGACGAATACCCGGACGTGACAATGTCCGCGGGCACTCTGGGGCACCACGAGCTCGGTGGCGAAGCGGCCCCGAGCGATCTCGAACTGCTTCATGGCCAGTCGCGGCTCATTGGCCTTCTTGTAGGTGTCGCCATACTGGGTCAACGAGGACGGCTCAAAGGCGGCTCGCCGGGGCGGTTGAAACGTCAGCCTCCCGCGATGCACGACCAGTTCCACCGTGCACGTGCCGGACAGCGGAGACGTGCCGGCAATCGCCAGATGGTCACCTGCGGTCGTGCTGGGCTTGACGTCGAGAGTCGCTTGCTGCGGATGCGGCACTCGCACGAGCGGATCACCCAGCAAGTTGAACAAGTCCAAGTGCTCGCTCCGCTCGGCCTCCAAATCGCCAGCGGCTTGAAACGTCTTGGCAGTTGCCTCGATCGCCGCGCGATGTCCTTCCTTGCGCTGCGACTGCATCGTCCCCCGCTTGGCGGCCAGGAAGATTTCACCCACGGTGGACAACCGCTCTACAAACGTCTGGTGCAACAATTCCGAGCCCATGACCGTCATGGCATATGGCATGGAAACACGCGAGCTGCAAACAACCGCCACGGGCCCGCCGGGAGCGCGCAGCACTTCCTCCGCCAGGCAGTCGTGTCGCTGGTCGAACGCTCCCGTGTAGCAGGCCAGAAAGCAGGCGATCGGCGCCCCGTGGCGACACGCCAACAGTGCCGCATCGCGGCTGGAGAAAATCGGATACATGGCACCGGGCACTTGCACCGCATCGACGGTTCGCTGGTTGCCATGGCCGATGTACACCCAAAACAAGCTACCTTCGTTGAGTCGCTCGATGGCGACTTTGCGGAATGTCCGCGGGTCGGGGCAGTACGGACTTTGCCAACTGGCATACGTCATCGTCGCGTCGAAGCTGGGTGGCACGCCCTCGGCGATGATCGTTTTGGCCGCGGCTTCCAACACGGCGTCGGTCACCGCACCGAATCCGCCGGTGCCCGCCACGAAATGGAGTTGGCTGCGCCAGCGGCCGAAATCGACGCTGCGCTCGTAAGCCAGAATCTTTGCAACCAGGCGCTCAAGCTCCTCGGGGCTATCAGCCGGCAGACGCCCCACCGCCAGGTCCGGCACACGATCGTCGTCCAGGTCGGCGTACCAATTGTCGCTGGCAATCTCGGGCTCCGAGCCGAACTGAAGATTTACCACCGCACGTGCGTGATGCGTGGGAACCGAACGCTTCCGCAGCGCCGGGCTGTCGACCATTGCCGGATCGGCGTCACCCTCCAACACCAGGTAGCGCACCGGCGCCTCCTCGGCGATGCGCCGTACCTCGGTTCGGATTTTGGGTGCCGATAGCAGGTTGGAAACCAGCACCACTCGGTGTCCACCGGCGCGGCGATGTTCGATCCACGGCACCAGCGCCTGGCGAAACTCCTGCGGGCAGACCACGATCGTGTCGACGTCGCGGTCGAACGGCGCGCCCAAAAGCAACATCAAAAGTGCAAGCGACACGGGTTGTTCTCCGTCGGATGAGCGGAAGTGTATCGCATTGCAGTCGTTTCTCAGATAGCGATTTCAAATCATTAACCCGACGCGTAAGCGAGGGATTTCCCACCATGACAACGGGATATGAATCTGCGGGAAATCACCTACCAAAGAATCCCCCGCTTGCGCGTTTTGATGTTGCGCTTTTGAGGTGCGACAGTGAAAATCGCCCTGAAAACGCGACGGTAAGCGTGCTAATCACCCGTTTTCTCAAACGAATCGTGAAGCGATCTATCCTCTTGCGTGCCAACGCAATACTTAGCAGT
>CAZUPX010000673.1:0-5630 GCA_964622155.1 uncultured Planctomycetaceae bacterium
CGTGATCCGGGCGTTCGCCTCGGCGTTGGCAGCCACAGGCGACATGCCGACTTGAAAGGCATTGTGCAGAGAAACCAGCGTCAAACGCCAGGCCTGGGCACCTTCCGGACGGCCGCGGCGCTCGGCCAGGTCGATGGCAAAGTCGTCGGCCCGTTCCGAATCGATCGCGAACTCGCGGGCATTGCCCAACTGCCAAAGGCCTCCCAGCAGCACGTCGGTCCAGCGCTCAATGCGGCAGCGCAAGCGGTTGATGGCCACTGCCTGGTGCGTGGTAATGGGGCCGCCTTGCAGCAGCAACGCCAGGGCCCGCCGTCGGGCTTCCATGTGCGCGGCCATCACGCTACGCGCAATCGGCTCGGCCGTCTTGGCGCCCAATGGGCGATCGCTGGCCACCAGCACCGCGGTCCACACGCGGGTCAGCATCTCACTGACGAAAATCTCATCCAACGCGGCGCGAAGTTCGATCCACTGATCCGTGTCGGCCTGTGAAGCGTGAGGGCCCATCGCGGCGCAACGTTTCAGCGCACGATTCCAATTGTCGAAGCGGCACTTCGAGGTCGACCAGTACTGCTCGAGAGACGACAGTTGGGGCGCTTGCGAGCTGGCGACCAGCACCGGTCCGTTCAAGGCCACCAAAGCGGCCACTTCAACCAACTCGCGCACGTGCATGAATCGCTTCCGAAGAGCCGGTCGACGAACCGAGCTGAAGTGAACGGTCGGGAGTGATGCGGCGGCGAGAGAGCCCGAGGGGACCAGGGCTCTCCCGCCGCGCAAGCACCAGAAGAGCCAATGCACTTGCGTTTCCAGGGCAAAGGCTGTGCCAAGCCAGATTGGTGGACGTGGTCCGTCGGCCTAAACGGCCCGCGGTGAACCGATTACGTTCGAGCGGGCCGCGCCAACTGCGGCTTTAGATGCCCCGACGCGTTGCCTTTTCGCAACATGCGAATAAAAAAGCACGTCGTCTAGCGGCCGGGGGAAAGCTCGATAATCACCTGGTAACCGACCGGCACAAGCAGCTTGAATGAGCTGGGAGTGATGACCGAATCGTTGGGATGCAGTCCAGGGGCGACTTTGCCTTCGTCGTTGACGAAAAACTCGTCGCTGCAGCCGCGGGCACGGCAGGTCGTCAGGTATTGGACGTGACCGTCCTCGAACAACACGTTTTGGCCGCAACCACCGTGATTGAGCGAGTGATACGGTACTCCAGAATCAGGAGCGTCCGCCATCAAGGCAAAATTGGCACGGTTCAGATTGCGCGTGGGCCGATAGTTGCCTTGGTCGAAGTGACCCCACGTGTAGCCGTAACTGCCCGCCAATTGCTCGTGAACGCGGCGCACCGGCACGGCCCGGACTCGGCGAATTTCGTCGCGATTCAAGACGCGGAACTGGCCTGCGCGATCGGCCAGCGGCGAAGCCGGACAAATCAATAAACGCGATTCGCCCGCCACGCCGTGCTCGATCAGGCTGGCCGTGGTTGTCAAATTGCCCTCGAACGGGACAACCGGGAAGTATCCGTCGGACGTCTCCGAGTAACTCTGCATGCCGGTGCCGATCTGGCGAAGGTTGTTCTGGCAGCCGAGCACGCGGGCGGTGAACTGGCTTTGGTTCACGGCGGGAAAGAACAGCATCGTGGCGGCGAAGAAAATTCCCGCCGCCACGACCATGTCGACCAGGCTCCAGCGTCCCGGCAAAACCGGGGCTGCCGGGGGAGCCAGTGCCGCGCGAGCCCGCTGGGCCACGAACTCGCACGTGCGATGCGCCAACCCGACCGGCGGATGAAAGTGCTCCTTGTCCGCCGCCAAGGGATGCAAACTGCGGGCCACGAGCGCCAGCTCGTCCTTCAATTGCGGGTCGCGGGCCAACTGCGCCTCGACCATTGCGTGATCGTCAGGGTCCAGCGCTTCCAACAGATAACCGACCAGGTATTCTCTCATGGCACTACACGCTTACGAATTCGAGTTGGGTTGTGTTTCCAGCCAGGCTTCATTGAGCTTCAGCAGCGCCGCGTGGAGCCGGCTCTTCACCGTGCCCACTGGAATCTGCAGGACATCCGCCGCCTCGCGATATTTCATTCCCTGGTAGTAAACGAGGTTCACGGCTTCGCGCAGCGCGTCGGGCAGTTCTTCGACCGCGCGGCGAACCCAATCGCGATTCTGAGCCGATTCGGCCCGAGCCACGGGATTTGGTTCCTTGCTGACCAACAGATCCATCAAGGATCCGAGTTCGTCGCTCCCATCGTGCTTGATGTTACGGTCCAGACTCACGCCGCGATGGCGCTTGTTGCGTCGTTGGGCATCGATCGCCTGGTTGGTGGCGATCGTGTACAGCCATGGTCGAAACTTTCGGCCCTCTTCGAACCGTTCGCACTTCAGATGCACTTGCAAAAACGTCGCCTGAAACGCGTCCTCGGCTACGCCGGCGTCCCCCAGATAGCGCCGCAAGTAGCTGAACAACTCGCGCTCATAGCGGTGCACAAGCTCGTTAAACGCCTGCCGATCAGCATGACCCCGGTAGGCCAACAGCAAGGCCTCGTCGGACATTTCAGTCCGGTCCGGGCTCGCCGTCGTCACTGGCGGTTTTCCAATCACCCTGTTCATCTTTCCCTACGGGCCGGCGGGCAGGAGAGTTCAGCGGGAGCCATACAAAAACACGGCAATTTACTGCACGAAGGGTCAGGTTGGGCCACCCGCATTGTAACAGTCCGGCCACGGCAGCCGCCCAGCCGTCGCCTGAGGCCGAACCGCACATGCTAATGTAGCGTGGTCCAGGACCGGGCCGTCCTGCACTTGTTGTCACAATTCGCTATAATCGCACCCTTTCAGGGAATATTAAACCCCGGCTTGGCAGGATTTTACAGCGGTGTTAGACACCCTGTAGCTCGACGGGCTGGCGGCAGACACGCAGGCACGGCTATCGCTGCCGGTACCCATAGTCCACAGGAGGGATGCACATGAACGCTTACCGGGCGACGCTCTGCGGCCTGCTGGCCGCCGCCGTTGGGGCCGCTGGCGGCACCCGCCCGCTGGTCGCCGCCGACACCGAAAACTACGGGGCCGTACGCGACTTTCTGGTAGCGCACACCGAAGTCGTGGAACTGACCGGCGAACAGGGGCAGCGAGTGGCCATTTGTCCCGAATACCAGGGCCGGGTCATGACGTCGACAACCGCCGACCTCGAGGGCCGCAGCCTGGGCTGGGTCAACAAGAGTTTCATCGAGACGGCCGCCCGCGACCCGCACTTCAACAATTACGGCGGCGAGGATCGCCTGTGGTTGGGACCCGAGGGTGGACCGTACAGCCTGTGGTTTGCCCCGGGATCCGAACAAAAGTTGACCAACTGGCTCACGCCGCCGGCGCTGAACGAGGGAGCGTTCAAGATCGTTTCGAACAAGGACGAGCCGTACTACCGCCTTTCGCGGTCGATGAAGTTCGAAAACGCCGCCAAAACCCGCTTCGAACTGGAAGTGACCCGCGAGATCCGCTTTCAGGCAGCCCACCATTTCGGCAAGCTGTTTGGCAGCGACGCCCAAACCGCGTTCGACAAGGGTCGCATGCGGATGGTTGGCTTTCAAACGATCAACACGATCACCAATCGCGGCGCGGCCATGACGCGCGAGAAGGGACTGGTGTCGATCTGGAGCCTGGGCCAGTTTCCCTCGGGGGCCCGGACGCACGTGATCGTGCCCTATCGGTCCGGTGAGCCCGCGGAGCTGGGGCCGGTCGTCAACTCCGACTATTTCGGCCGCATCCCCGCCGATCGGCTGCGCGTTAGCGCCGAAGCGATCTGGTTTTTGGCCGACGGAAAGTACCGCTCCAAGATCGGCGTGTCGCAGACCCGTGCCAAGCAGGTTGTCGGCTCGATCGACATGGATCGCGGCGTACTGACGCTGGTGCACTTCAGCATGCCCAACGAGCCCACGAACTATTCGTACGTCAATAATACGTGGGGCCGGCAAGACGAGCCGTACCGCGGCGACGTGGTCAATAGCTACAACGACGGCCCGCCGGAGCCCGGCCGGCCCGCCATGGGCGGCTTCTACGAAATCGAGTCGCTTTCGCCGGCCGCCATATTGCCCACCGGCAAGAGCCTGACCCACACGCAAACCACCTATCACATCGAAGGCGATCCGGCGTCGCTGGCGCGCGTGGCCCGCGCGGCACTGGGCGTCGACGTGAAAGTGGAAGAAGTCGCCAGCGAAAAATCAAAGCGATGAGCCTGGCGCAAGCCACGTCGCTGCTAGTGCGCCGTCTCGAGCCCGAGGTCATGGACTCGGCGGCTGACGCCCACGACTACGACACGATGGACCACAGTCAGGTCAATCGTGTGTTCGTCGTCGATTTTCTGGCCGCGCAGCGCCGATCCATGCTGTCCGCTGATGCTGAGATCCTCGATCTGGGCACCGGTACGGCACAAATTCCGATCGAACTTTGCCAACGGAATCCCGCGGCGCGCGTGGTGGCGATCGACCTGGCCGAGCACATGCTCGAGCTGGCCCGCAAGAACGTCGTATCAGCCGGTTTGAGCGGTCGGATCAGGCTCGAGCGTGTCGATGCCAAGCGGTTGCCGTTTGCCGAGGGGCAGTTCGCCGCCGTGATGTCCAACAGCATCATCCACCACATCCCCAAGCCGCGCGCGGCACTGGCCGACGCGTTGCGGGTCGTACAAAAGCCCAATGGCCTGATCTTCATCCGCGATCTGGCCCGACCCTACGACGACGGCCAGGTCCGCCACTTCGTGGACACCTACGCCGCCGGTTGCAACGACCATCAGCGGCAGCTCTTCGACGACTCGCTGCGCGCGGCGCTGAGTGTGGAAGAAATCCGCGCACTGGTCGCGGACATCGGTGGTGACCCGCACAACGTCCAAGCGACGAGCGACCGGCATTGGACGTGGAGTGCGGTGCGCAACTGACGCCGCTCTACCGCTTGCGGACCTTCACTGTCGCGGTGCGGCTGAGCGTGTAGGTGGCGGCGAAGACGAACGTGACGCCGACGATCCCGGCCAGGGCCATGGCCAACGTGGGCCAGGTGACGCCGGGCAGGTTGTAGTCGGGGGCCAGCGCCCAGCCATTCGTCGTTGCCAGCGACGCGATCTGGAACTGTTCGGCCACACGCTCCAAACCGTCCGGAGCCCTCGAGGCCAACGGAGCCATAAGGCCGGCCACGGCGACCGCCGCGGCCAGACCGCCAACTGCGATCCAGCGACCAGATACCCCTCGGCTTTGGCGTTGGGCGGCAAACGCAGCCGCCAGAATTGCGACCGTGATGCCGGCCTCGGCGGCGCCGATCATCGCGTGGACGCCGAGCATCGCCGTCAGCAAGTCGCTAAAGCTGTGCGTGCCGGAGACGGCCAGCTCGACCGAGCACAGCGTGGCCGCGGCCAGAACGGAACTGAAGGAAGCCACGGCCGCGCCAGCCAGCTTGCCGCGTGTGCCGCTGACATAGCGCGTCACTGCGGCGTACGCCAACGAAGCCACGAGCGTACCCACGACGGCCATATTAAGGATATTGGCCCCCAGGGCTTGCGTGCCGCCGTCGCCAAACAGCAGGCATTGGGCTGTGATGACGACCGCCATGGTCAGCATTCCGCGCCACGGTCCGAGCACGACCGCCGCCAGCGCCGCACCCAGC
>CAZUPX010000674.1:0-2683 GCA_964622155.1 uncultured Planctomycetaceae bacterium
CACACGCCCGACCGCTGCTATCCGGCGGCCGGTTTTGAAATGCAGGGCGACCCGGCGTCGGACGTGATCGAGTGCGGCGACAAGAGCGCCGAGTTTCTGACCACGACCTTCACCAAGTCCGAACCCACCGGCACGCACACCGAACGCGGGTATTGGAGCTGGTCGGGCGACGGCACGTGGCAGACGCCGTCGAACCCCAAGTTCGAATTCGCCCGTTATCAGCACGCGTTGTACAAGCTGTACGTGTTCGGCTCGGTCGCGCAGGGCAAGCAGAGGGCCGGCGAGCCGGACTTCTGCCGCGAGTTCATTCGCGTGTTCGTACCGGCGGCCGAGCGGGCCTTGCGTCCGGCGATGGTCAAGGCCGGCCGCGTGAAGGTCGAAACCGACGCTCCGCCGGTCCCGGCGAACGCCGGATAAGAGTCGGTCTGACAGCGTAACGTCCAAAACACAAAGAGCTGACTCGCCGCAAGAGCGGGCCAGCTCTTTTTATGTGAATGAGGTCGGCCCGTTGTGGGCAAGCGGCTGTTACTTGTTTAAGTCGTCGGGCGCAATTGGCGTTGCCCAATACGTCTGGACATTGGGATTGGGAGGCGTCGGCACGTTAACTTTTGTCGAGTTCTTTCCCGGCACCTTCGTGTTGGCACTGTCGGGGGACATCATCTGGTAATACACGCGATACTCAATGTCTTCGCTGAGAAACTGGGTGTTGCCGCCTGAGAACGTGACGACGAATCCACCCGAGTGATTGCTGGCAGGGCGTGCGTAGGCAAGCTCGGCCGACGGCATCCCCGGTGGCGCGGTCGCCCCAGCCGTCGGGACAAGCCCGGTGTTCTTGTTCAAGATTGGTGTGTTGGTCGGGTCGTACATCATGTTCGAAGTAAAGGGTGGTGCGGAATTATTGGGATAATTGCTCCCGTTGGTTATTGGCACATCCCACGTGCAACCTTGCCACCAACTCTGGCCATTGATTGTGGGCGGTGAAGTTGGACTCGTTATGTCCGGAGGCGCTAGGTTCGAGGCCGACGTTGGCAGCCTGATCCAATCCAGCGCGTCGGTGCTCTCGGTGAGCATCAACGTGTATTGGTTTCCGTCGTGTTTGTTGATCCAAGAGATATCCGGGGGGCTAGGCTGCGGAGGTTTCTTCGACGCCGCGTTGGCCGGAATCTGCGTCCACTTGTACGTGTAATAATCGAAGAAAAGTCCGTTCTCTTGGAAATCCATCGGTGGCGTGGTCCCAGTGGGCAGATCCGAATACTTCGGATCGGGCGCGCCACAATTTACGATATAGCTCAGCGGCGCCGGCGTGCCAGTTGCATTACGGCTGGGACAGATCAACGTCGAAATCGTGGTATCTTTCAGCGTGTTCCAACCGTTGGCCTGATGGACCTGGTACAACGGGTTTTGTTCGATGTACGGCAACATTCCGGGGACCCACCCCACGGCCCTCGTAGGCGTCCCAGTCGTGACCGGTTGCAGATCAAACGCCGGCGGGAACTTCTCCTTGGCCGTTGCGTAGTTAATCACCCCCGTGCCCAACTGTTTTTGATTATTGATACACGTCGCGCGCCGTCCCGCTTCGCGGGCCATTTGCACGGCCGGCACCAGTAGCGCCATCAGCATGCCGATGATGGCGATCACGACCAATAATTCGACGAGCGTAAAAGCTGCTTGGGCGATTTGACGGCGGCGTTCCAGGCGCAAGGTGGTGCTCGGTTTCATGGTCAGACGTGCCTCTTGTCGAGAAGTGATGCCCCTGGCTCGAACGCCTGAGGTTCATTGTCTCAGGAATCCCTATTATTTCCAGTGGAATTTTGTAGAGCGGAGGGCGGCGGCAGTGCACCGAGACCGTCGGCGAATTGGGTTTCCGCCCCGATAGGGGCGCAGGAATGTAGCCTGGGGGCGCGAGACCCAGGTTGCCAATGCGGATGAATCGATCGAGCCCCAACGGGGCGGCGTCGTGCGCGTTACGTCGCCCCTTGCGGGGCTGGACGGAACCAATTCGCAACGTGACCTGGGGCTATTCGCCCCAGGCTACACGACGTGGCCCCGTCGGGGCCAATCGGCGAGCGCTAACCAATCGAACCCCCCACGCGGATTCTGATTCCGCTGGTGGCAAAACAGTCTATAATGCCGCTGGACCAGTTCCGGCACAGCCTTGGGAGGACACGACCGTGGAAACGCTGCGGAAGCAAATCGCTCGGGCCCACAGGCGGATGATTCTGCGATCGCTGTTGGGCAAGTTGCCCTGGTGCCTGTTGGCGGCACTCTCGGTTGCCGCGCTGGCCATCGTGGCCGGCAAGTTCATACCCACCGTCGATCCGCCGGTCTGGGCTATGGCGTGGATCGGGGGGGCGGTGGCCGTGGGCGTGTTGGCGGCCATCGTGTGGACCCGGCTGGCCAGCCAGGGCGTGCTGGCCGCGGCCGTCGAGATCGACCACCGCTATGGCCTGAAAGAACGCGTCTCCAGTTCGCTGGCCCTCGAGCCGGACCATTTTGCGGCGCTGGTGCGGCTTGCGAGGTTGCGCCTGGAGCAAGGCCGCTTCGACCAGGCCGCAGTCCTTCTGGACAGAGCGGGCGCGATCGATGCCTCGAGCGCCGCGCTGCTGGTGGCCTCGGGCCAGCTGGCCATGATGCGGGGCCGGCTCGAGCAGGCCGTGGCTCTGCTCGAGCGCGCGCTGGCGCT
>CAZUPX010000675.1:0-4294 GCA_964622155.1 uncultured Planctomycetaceae bacterium
CGCTCCGCAGACTTGCCGCAACAGATAGATGACGCGCTGCGGCGGCAGCGGGCCGTGCCGCTCGACCATTTCCGCCAAGGTAAGACCAGGCAGGTATTCCATCACGTAGTAAAACGAGCCATCGTCGGCACGGCCGTAGTCATAGATGGCGATCGTGTTCGGGTGCGTTAGCTCGGCGGTCGCTCGAACCTCGCGTTCGAAACGAGCTAGCGCGTTGGCGTCTGTCGCCCGGTTCGGGTGGATGACCTTGATGGCGCAGGGCCGCTTCAAGAGCAGGTGCTCGGCCAAGCGGACTTCGCCCATACCCCCTGTGCCCAGCAAATCTTTCAACTGGTACTGGCCGTAACGGCGGGCCTCGAACGCCTCCTTGCGCAGCGCTCCGATGGCATGGCCGGCGTAGAGTGACACTCCCGCGACGATGACGGCAACCATCGCCATGGAAAACACGCCTTGCACGTCCAGAACGTCCCGCACAACTCGGTACTGGGCACGCTCGATGATGATCAGCACCACTGGCGTCAACGCCAGCGCGGCAATGATTGCAGCCGACCGCCGTACTGTGCTCGGGATCATCATCGCGTAAAAAGGCATGAACAGACAAAAGGACGTGAAGTTGATGATCAGTGCTTGTACTACTTTCGCGGTCGCGCCGGATTGGGAATGCACGCTGATGGCATGGTGTTGCAATATGCCCAGATTGACTACGATAAATCCAAACACGGCCCATTCAATAAATCGCAATTGCCGCGGTGACAGACTCATGCGGCCGTAGAGGACTAGGGCGAACCCGCCGTGCCATAGGAACCCTACAATTTGCACGAGCTTCAACAAAGTCGGACTGGCGATCGCGAAATCCACAGTCAGCCATGCGATGCACACGATCGCCAGGACGACGGCGACAGTGCCCAACCGCTTCCGCAGCAGCCGCGCCATTTCCGACGACATCGAGAGACCCGAGCCGGTGACTATTTCCACAGCGCGCCGCAGCGTCGCTACTTCGGATACGCCTGGCGCATACGCTTGCGTCGGCTCCATCTCGGCCATGCGCGGCGGTTCTCTCGCTTCGCCAGTCATTGATTCACCAGATGCCGATTGGTAGTGGTCGCGACCGTCGGACCGAGTCTACCATACCAGACTGGCGCATCGCATACGCCGGTGGCTGCTCGCAAACAGATGAGGGGGCCGGCGGAAGCCTCGACGGGCCTCGACCCTTGACCGTGACTGTTAGCCCCCACCGCCGAAAGACGAACAGCGACCAGTTCATTACCCCTTAGGCGCCTCGCGCCCCGTCAAGAACGAGCCGGATCCGCTTTTTTTGCCTCGGCTAAGGTCGCGCTTTGGCTCGTGCGTCGTGTTCGCTTTGCAGTGCCTTGAGTTTCTTGTGGGCCGCTTGAATTTTCGGATCCGTTATGTACGGAGCATCGCCTTCCGAGACCTGAGCGCCAGTGACCTTCCATTGGCGCTCGGCCTCGTCGAGTTGGACCTGCAACTGCTCATCCGAGAGCGTGGCAACATTCTGACCGCAACCGACGAGCTGCGACGTCAGCAACGCTAGCCCCAACAGAATTCCCCATGTTAGCGTCGTTTGACTCATGAGTTGGTGCACCTGTGAAGTCATGGCCAGCCCGGTCGAGTTACAGCACGACCGCAGCCTACACGCGCAGAGATTGGGACCATAGGGCCGAATGTCGTCCGCAGCGAAAACCGGAACCAGCGGCGTTTACCGGCGGGGGTCATTGGTTCGCGGTGAGAAGGTCAGTCGATCCAATCAGGATACCGCCAACAAGCATTCCGCCTATGAGTAGGAGGAACGCCCGGAGAAACCACGCGACTACGTTCCGGTCTTCCGCCGTTAGAGTCATAAATCGCAGCTTACACCCGCCAGCGCCAACGGCGATACGCCCCGTCGGCGGCGAAAGCTGAAATAACAGACCTACTGTCGGTCGTAACTGGTGTACAATTGAAATATGACCAAAAAGCACGATACCCGCCGCGGCGATCTCATGCGACGCATCGCAGACGTTCACGCCCAACTTGATGAGCTCAGAAGAAATGGAACTTCTGGCGGAGACGGCGTGAAGAAACGGAAAGAGTTGGAGCAAGAATTGGCAGACTCAAAGCAGCAACTATTGCGATAGTCGTGGGTGCGGAAGCCGCGCGTGGGCGGCGACAGCCGAAACCAGCGGGATTTACTGGCGGTGGGCATGGGCGCCGGTGTTGTGAATCAGGCCCTGCCAGACAATTTGGTTGTTATCTCAAATCGCTCGCGTTCCAGTTCGGTCCGTCGCTCATTGCCATCTTCCCTCGGAAGAAACGCAAGCTGACTTAGCGACAGCTTAACTGAAGCGAGCCTGCGAAGAAGCGTAAAGCGATCTGCTTGGGATATGCCCATCCCGTCAGTATAGCAGGGCGCGGGACTGATGGGCTCCGCTGGCAGACCCGGACGCCGTGCAACAGGAGCGTACGACGGCCGACGCGAGCGCGATAAGTGCCGCGAAATCGCCGATCAGCAGCTTACGGCTTGACGCCAACGAACACTTCGCATTGGCCGGCGTCCACTTCCGAGTGTTCGAATGGAACGACGTGCGCCTGGAAGCCGACTTCGTTCAGAAACCGTAACCAGTCGTTGCGCGCGAACAGGCCTTCGGTGTGCCGGTCGTGTTCCACGCGAACCGACCCGTCGCGGTCGCGGAGCAGGTAAGCGTAATCGACCAGGTACGTCGTGTCGCTGGGATCGGGATCCCAGGTCCATTCCAAGTACCGCAGGCCGCGCTCGTCGCCGTCGTGGCCACCGTGGCTGGCGGATCCCCGAAAATTCTCGCGAACGTGATCGGGCGCAAATAGTGCGGCGCCTCGGGGTGCACAGTGCACGAAGGCGGTTTCGATTGCCCGTCGCAGGTCGGCCTCCGTGGTCATGTAGCAGATCGAATCGTGGATGAATACGCAATCAAACTGGCGGCCGAGCCGCACGGTTCGCATGTCCCCTTCAATGTGCTCACACTCGGGATTCAACGCCCGGCTCACTGCGAGCATGCCTGCCGAGCGGTCGACGAGCACCAGTTGAAAATGGGCCTTGAAATGCGAGGCGTTGCTTCCGCCCCCGCTTCCGAGCTCAAGCACGCTCCGCGGCGGCCGCGCGCACGCTCCGCACAGCGTCCGGCGATAGAATTCGGCCTCTTCCGCGTACTCAGCCGGCGGCGACAGTAGCGGCCACCATGAAGCCAGCTCGGCATACAGCTTTGGCACGTCGTGGGTTGCCATCACATACATATCAACCATGAGAACGATGCGCGCGCGACGGAGCAAGTCTGGAGCAAGCAGGCCGAAACCGCCGGCGTCTCGCAGGCCCTCGAAGCAGTTCAAAAAAGTTGCGCTGGCCGATTGGGAAAATCAGACACGGGCGTATCGGCTTTCTCGCCGAGTTCTTTAGCCAGCCGGTCGGCAACTGCCTTGAAGGCCCGGGCCTTGCTGCCACCGATGCCAGCGAGGAGTTCGTGGCAGCGCATTACATGCCGCCCCAGCTCCTTGGAATCGAGCTTCTCGATGTCAATCGTCACGAGTTTGTCGAGGGCCTCTGGACTCGCGTCGAGAAAGTCGAAGTAGCCATCGAGTGACGACGTGGAGAATAGCTTGACGCGAGTCGCAGCGGAAGCGGCGATGACAAACTGGCATGCGGCAGACTGCTCGCACGCCTTTTTGACCCAGATGAGACAGCCGAGAAAGGTGCTGTCAATGTAGTCGCAGCGCGTGGCGTCGAAAACGACGAGAGCAGCGTCGAGGCTATGCTCGACCGCCGCGCGAAAAGCAAGGCTCTCTTGCATGGTCCCGCGCCCCACAATGCGGACGACGAGCCCATTGGAAATTCGCCCGATAAGGAATTCAGACGGCATCGCTATTAGTCCCCGCGGGCCAAATCCCTAAACCGACGTTTCCGATATGGACTGAACCTGGATCGGCTCCAGGCTCGCAATAGGCTCGATTGTAACAACGCGCCCCGCCACATTTCACTTTTTTGCCGCTTTGCTCATCGGCTCTTGAGTTCGCCGCCGCCGGCAAATTGCCCTGTTTTGGCGCCGCCCCGGTCGTCTAGAGTGCTTCGATGCGATCCGACGGCCTATCCCCCGAATGAGAAAACGAATGAGAAAACGGAATGAGAAAACGGGTCAGAACGGCTCTGTAGAAAACTCGGATGGTTAAGAGAATCATGACATTGTGGGTGAGAGCCATCAAGCGGAGGTCTCGCGATTGGGATTGGTAGGAGTGCCCGCGGACGTAGGGTAGTTGGTTGCGTTTG
>CAZUPX010000676.1:0-3849 GCA_964622155.1 uncultured Planctomycetaceae bacterium
GCCGTCGTCGCCCAGCACGCGCCCCCAATGCTCGACCAGCTCATCCGGCGGTGACAGATAGGGAACCGTGCGCGGAATACTGTCCAGTGCAGTCCGCAAAATCCGCGGCAGACTCAAGAGCGGCGCCTGCACGTCGAAGGCTGGTAGTGGCTCGTCGTCAGCCACGGCCTGATCAATTCCTGGACAGGTGCTTAAGACAGCGATCATTCGCCGCGGACATGCCAATACGACCCTGCCGCCGCGCTGCTTGACCAACGGGGCATAGCGGATGAAGTGCAATGCGTCGCCAAGTCCCTGCTCGGGATGCAGCATGATCGTGCGGCCTTCCAGCGGCGAGCCATCCCATAGCGGCTCGGGCCACGGCCGCTGCGGAAAATCCGGACAGCGCCAGCGCCACTCGTACTCTTGCCAGCCGGCCTCAAAGTCGCCCATCAGCAACAGGATCAAGGCCCGGTTCTTTCGTAGCGGCGCCATGGTGGGCAGCAGACGGGCGGCTTCTTCAAACCGCTCCAACGCGGCGGGAAACTTCCCCTGCTCGACCATCAGTTGAGCCAGGTTGTTGTGAGCTTCGGCCATTTGCGGATTGAGCGCTAGGGCGCGCTCATAAGCAGCCACGGCTTCGGGTGCCTGATATTGAGCGTGTAAAACCGTGCCCAGCCCGTGATGTGCTTCCGCCGAACTCGCGTTGAGACGCAGCGCCTCCTCGAAACACACGACGGCTTCGGCGGGCCGGCCCAAGTCCTTTAGCGCGCTGCCCAGATTGTTATAGCCCGGGACGAAAGTTGGCTGTAACCGGACGGTCTCGCGGAAGCACTCGAGCGCCTCGGCGTATCGGCCTTGCTTGGCTAGCGCGGCGCCCAGGCCGTTGTGGGCAGTCACCATGTCCGGGCGAAGTCGAAGCGCCTCGCGAAGCTGCCCAATTGCCTCTTCACTACGCCCCAGGTCGTCGTAGACCACTCCCAGATTGGCATGTGCCTCGGGACTGCCTGGCTGCACGCGCAGGGCCTGCTCCAGCGAGGCCGCGCTTTCTTGCAAACGGCCCAGACACCGCAGGGAGTTGCCAAGGTTAATCAGCGAATCGACATGATTGCCATCTTGCGCAAGCGCCGCGCGGAAGCGGGCGACGGCACCCTCCAGATCACCTTGCTCGAACAACAGGCTGCCCAAGGCGTGATGCGCGTCGGCCAATTGAGGTTTCAGCGCCAGACACTTCTCGATATGATCGCGGGCCTCATCCCGGCGGCCGAGCGACAATAAGGTCGACCCCAGCAGCAGGTGTCCTTCAGCAAAATCGGGCTGCCGAGCAACAACCGGCTCGAGAATTGCCAGTGCCTCTCCCAACCTTCCCTGCGCCTTATAGAGACTGCCAAGATTGAACTGGGCCTCGGCAAACTCTGGCCGGATGCGGAGTGCCTCTTGATAGGCGGCCATGGCCTCGTCGGGCCGATTGCGCTCGCGTAGCGCCAGTCCGAGGTTGTAATGTCCTTCGGCGTAAGTCGGCGCGATGTGCACGGCCGCTCGATATTGTTCGATCGCCTCGTCCAGCTTGCCTTGCGTCTTGAGCGCATTGGCCAGGTTGTTATAGCCTTCCACCAGTCGCGGGTTGGCGCGCAGTGCCGTCCGAAAACATTCGACGGCTTCGACCGTCCGGCCATTGAGGTTTAGGATGTTGCCCAGATTGCTGTGAGCCGGAGCGTAGTTCGGGTCGAGACGGAGCACTTGCTTGAAGCATTCGGCCGCTTCGTCGAGCTGGCCGCGATTGGCCAATACGACTCCCAAGTCATTGTGCGTTTTGGCATGATCGGGGCGCAGGCGAAGCACTTCGCGCAGCGATAGAATGCCTTCATCGGTCCGCCCCATGGCAAGCTGCGCCGCCGCGAGCGTGGCATGAAACGCAACCTGGTGTTTTTCGAGCATCACGGCCCGAGTCAAATGATCGACAGCCGCGATATGCCGGCCCGTCTGGCTCTCGATCGCGCCCAGCAAGTGCAGCGCGTGGGCGTTTTCCGGCTCGGTTTGCAGAATCTGTCGGCACATGCGCTCGGCATCGTCGAGCCGGCCGGCGCGATGGAATGCGACGGCTTGCTTCAATGACTCCAGTGTTGTGGACATCGGGTGAGAAGTGCTCAAAGAACCGTCCATGCGCCGCGGCACGCCCAGTGCAGACGTGCGCCGCATGGAATTGTCATCAGCTTACCGCACTTGCCTTGGACCGTTCAATTTCCCGTGACAATTCTTGGGCCATGGCCTGAAATAATCGAGTCCAATCGCGGTCCTGACTCTGGCGGAAGAGCCGCATGGTCGGATACCACGGGCTGTCGGCACGATCCAGCATCCAGCGCCATTCGGGCGCCAGCGACAGCGCGACCCAGACCGGCACTCCAAGCGCGCCGGCCAGATGAGCCGGGGCCGTGTCGGAGGTGATGACCAGGTCAAGGTTTTTCATGACAGCGGCCGTGTCCATGAATGCGCCACCCTCGACGTCAAGTTCCCCAGCGAGGTCGACCACCTCGAATCGACCCGCCAACTCGGCCAATTGTTCGCTACCCGGCCCTTTTTGAAGACTGATCAGTCGCGCACCAACAGCGGCCAATGGTTCAAAATACTTGAGGGCGATCGACCGCATGCGGTCGGCACGAGCCGACGGGCGACCTTGCCAGACGATTCCCACTTTGAACCCGGGATATTGACGCAGCCGCGCTTTCCAGTGCTCGATTCGTTCCGGTACGGCTTGCAGGTAGGGGACTTCACAAGGGATCGACCGCAGGTCGGTGCCGACGATGCGCGGGAGGCTCATCAGTGGCACCTGCACGTCAAAGGCCGGCGGCGGCTCGGCCGTCGACACAAGCGACGTGAAGCCTGAGGTGTCCAAAAGTGGCAGCAGCGATTCTTGGGTGACGATGACGACTGGCCCGTCGCGCGGCCCAAACTGTTTCACATAGCGAATAAACTGTAGCGTGTCGCCCAATCCCTGCTCACAATGAATCAAGAGGGTCCGCCCAGCAAGCGGCTCACCGTTCCACTGAGGCTGAGGCAGCTTCTGGACCATGAAATTTGGGCAGCGCAAACGGGCTTCGTAGTCGGTCCAGCCGGCGGCAAACGCCCCCCTTGCCAGGCGAATGGTGCCGCGAAAGTACTGGGCAGGAGCGAAATTCGGATCGAGGCCGAGCGCGTCGTCGAACCGTTTCATTGCGTCGTCCAGCAACCCTTCGTCGAGTAGCAGACTGCCAAGCCCGACTTGAAAGGTCGCGTCGTTGGGCCTTGCCTCGACAGCCCGCGAAAAATGGTGTCGCGCTTCCTCGAGCTGCCCCAAATCTTGCAACGTCAGGCCCAGGTTGTACTCCCCTTCTGCGTAGTTGGGCGAGATAACCAGCGCGGCGCGATATTGGGCGATCGCCTGGTCAATTTTGCCTTGGACCTTGAGCGCGTTGGCCAGATTGTTGTAAGCCTGCACGAGCATCGGGGCAGCGCGAATCGCGGAGCGGAAGCACTCGATCGCCTCGGCGATTTGTCCGGACTGCTGGAGAATGTTGCCCAGGTTATTGTGAGCCGGTCCATAGTCGCCTTGTGCGAGCACCGTGCGAAAACATTCCGTAGCTTCGTCGAACTTGCCCAGATTGGCCAACAAGACGCCCAAGTCGTTTCGTGTCTTGGTGTGGTCGGGCCGGAGCCGCAGCACTTCTCGCATCGAATGCAGCGACTCTTCTACACGACCCAGCGCCAATTGCGCGGCCGCCAGCGTCGAATGGAACGCCACCTGATTCTTGTCCAGCGCCACGGCACGCGACAGTTGATCCACCGCCTCAGCGTGTCTGCCGCGCTGATACTCGATGGCCCCCAACAGGTGCA
>CAZUPX010000677.1:0-3960 GCA_964622155.1 uncultured Planctomycetaceae bacterium
CGATTCTGCTCCGCCGCCGTGTGGCCAAAAATCAACGTGTTGCGAAAGTGCATGGTACTGTTTCAAGTAGCCCGATTGTTCCATTTCACGGTCTCGCTCGATCACCGCCATGTCGGCGCGCATGCCGGTTTGTGTACGCCGCATTGGGGTCGTTCGCATGGGTTGGTCGCTCTTGTTGGTCTGCGCGCTGGCGATGAGCGGATGTGCCAATTGCCGGCTGCCGCGGATCGATCCCACCGGCGAGCACCTGTTTGTCCCAGCCGGAGCGGCTCCTGCGCCCACCGTGCCCGCGCCCGTTGGGCCTCCCCGGCCCGCTCCTCTGGGTGGAGTGCCGCTCGCGGTTTTTATCACGCCGAGCCAGGTCAGCGCGCCGATCGGCAGCGAAGTCCTATTGATTTCCAGTGTGGGCACGCAGGGGTATCTGCTGACGCATCAGCGCGTTGACTGGACGATTTCCGGCGAGAGCGTCGGAAATTTTGTCAGTCCTGGTATCCGCCGGCCACTGGCCATCCTCGACTGGGTGCATGGAGTGCCACGATTGGTTGACCCTCGATATGTCATGAATAGTACGCTGTTCTACCCCACGACGCTCGAGCATGGGACGGCCACACCGCTGGATGATATTCGCATACAGAGCGGGCAGGCGTGGGTCACCGTCACCTCGCCGATCGAAGGCACGACGCACGTCACGGCCTTTGCCCCGGCGGTGACAGCGTGGGATCGTCGACAGCAAACTGCCTCAATCTATTGGATCGACGCGCAGTGGAGACTCCCGTCGCCTGCCATTGCCAATCTCGGCGGGCGCAGCACGCTGTCGACCATTGTCTCGCGGCAGAGCAACGGCGTTGGGCTGGCCGGTTGGCAAGTTCGTTATGAGATCGCCGGCGGTCCAGAAGCCGGATTTGCGCCCGACGGTGCTCCCAGCATCGTCGCGGTGACGAGTGAAACCGGCGAAGCCAGCGCCGAAATACTTCAAAAACAGGACGCCGCTGGCGTCAACCAGGTGAACGTTCAAGTCATTCGGCCCGCGGGCGTCGGCGGCCAGAGCCCTCAACTCACAGTTGGTTCAGGTGCAACTTCGTTGACTTGGACCGGGGCGGCGGGATCGATGCCGGCCGACGTGCCAACTGCGACTCCCACCCCGCCCAGCACTCCGCCACCGCAAGCAGCCCCGGCAGCCGCTGCCCAATTGGAAGTCACCGTCAACGGCCCGTCCTCGGCCGTCGTCGGGGGACAGGTGCACTGTGAAATTCAGGTCGTCAATCGAGGCACGGCGCCGGCAGCCAAGGTGCTGATCTCCGATCGATTCGACAGCGGGCTGCGACGCGGCGGATCGAGCGCTCCGATCGAGCACGACCTGGTCGATATCCGTCCAGGCGGGATGGTTCGCTTGAGCGTCACCTTGGAGGCGGTTGCCAGTGGCGAGCAATGCCAGGATATCGAAGTCCGAGCCGAGGGCGTTCAGCCTGCCACCGCGCGACATTGCGTGACGGTTGCCGACCGCGAGGTTCAACCCACGCCGATCGAGCCCAAGGCGCCAACCGACGCGGCTCAGCCGCCGCGCGAGACTCAACCTCCGGCCGCCGAATCGCGACCCTCGGGTCCGGCAACGCTTTCGGTACGAAAGACCGGCCCCGATCGTCGTCGCGTCGGCGAGACCGTGCTGTTTACGATCGAAGTGACGAACACCGGTGAGCAGCCGCTCGACGACTTGGTCATTGCCGATCGCTTCGAGACGGTCCTCGAGCCACAGCGTGCCACCGACGGAAACGAGTGGCTGGAAGGCGGCGGCTTGGGCTGGAAAGTCTCGACCCTGGGACCGGGCCGCACCGTGCGGCGCGAGGTCGAGTTCAAGTGCCTGCGCGAAGTACCCCGGGCCTGCAACCGTGTCACTCTCTCGGCCAAAGGTGTGCAATCGATCACTGAGGAAGTGTGCCTGGCAATTGGTGATGACCAGGCCCAGAACCCCCAACAGCCGGCAGTTCCCCAGGCCAGCCCCGTCAGCGTCTCGGTCGCTGACACGGCCGACCCGATCAAGATCGGCGGCTTGACCACATATCAGGTCCTGGTGGAAAATAAAGGGGATAAATCGCAATTCAACGTGGCCGTGTCCGTCACCTTGAGTGAGGGCTTGAAGCTCGACGGAGTCACCGGTCCCGTGCAAGGGTCGGTGACCAGCGGCGCTATCAAGTTCGCCCCCATTCGCGAGCTGCGAGCCGGCGAGCCTCCGCTGGTCTACGAGCTTCGGGCTAAGGCCATTCGGGCCGGCACGGCTCAAGCGCGCGTCGAAGTTACAAGCCAGGGCCAGACCACTCCCGCCACGGCCGAACAAACGACACAAATCCTACCGTAATTGGTGGCTGGTTGAGGCGTTTGCCGGACGTTAATTTTAACCTTTGGTTGGTTAACCTCGAGCCCTTGCGCCTTTATGCCACGCTTTGTCATCTTGCGCCATGAACTGCCCCCAGGGGCCCAGCGCGGCTTGCACTGGGACTTGATGCTCGAATCGGGCGACGCACTGCGCACGTGGGCGTTGTCGGGCGAGCCTGGCACGGCCGGGGCGGTCGACGCCGAGCAACTCGCCGATCATCGCCTGGCTTACCTCGACTACGAAGGGCCCGTCGCGAACGATCGCGGTTCGGTGACCCGTTGGGATTGGGGAGACTACGAGCTGGTCGAGGACGATCTACAGCGATGGAGCGTCATCGTGTGTGGCCAACGACTCAAGGGCCAGGTCGTGCTCGAACGTTGCGAGCCGGCCGGTCACTCTTGGCGGGTGTCTTTCGGCGCCGTTCCGATGAGCAGTTGAGCCTCGTCGGACTTCTCCGACTCGGTCTCCGGCGCCGCATCGGCCGGCGGATCGGTGCCAGCGAGGTTGCGGTGCGCACCGGCCGTGCCGGCCACGAACAACTCGCCTTCATGCAGCTCGACCGATTCGAGTGCCAGCCGCGACGATCGCGAATCGTTTGGTACGCCGAACGTGACCAGCGCCACCGGGTCGCCTTGCGACTTGCGCCACTCGAGCCGCAGCTTGAGCTCGCCGGCCGCCGCCGAGATTGCCTCCAGCACACCCGCCAGCGGGATTGGCAGGGTTCCGGCTCGTGCACGTCGAATGCGCAGTGCCAACACATTGGGTTCGGACAGATACACGTCGACGGTCAATGACAAGACGACCGACGTTCCGCCGTTGTCGTAGCAACAGGCGATCGTCGCTTCGCCTTCGTGGATTGCGATCCGGGGGTCGGTCAACTGACTTTCGACCAGCGCCGGATAGTCGTTCGTGAGTTCGAGGGCCAGCCAGGCGTTGATCTGGTTGGCGGTGAACAGTCGCTGCCAATGCCCCGGGCGGTGCAAGTCGCTGGCCAGACCGGTGACGTTGGCGATAAACGTGTCGCACGCCTCCCGCTGGGTGCCGGGATTGGTGGCGATGGCCTGCCGGTAGAAGTCCGGCACGCGCTGGCTGGCCCGATAGGCCAGTCCGAGCGACACGACGACCGTGATAGCGGCGACAGTAAGTGGAATGGCCAGGATTTTGAGGGACTTGGGCACCGCTTAGCCCGCCGGGCGAATTAGCTGGCATTGGAATGCAGAAACAAGCGGCCGAGAGCCGCGAGATGGTACGCGATTGACCCTGGCCGAGCAATGCGAGTCGGGAGCAGATTTTGGCGTGCTTGGTCGAGTCGCGAAATACGACGATCGACGTGGCCACCCGTCCCCCCAGTCCGGTTATGGATGGCACGCAGCCGGCGCCAACCGACGGGCCAAATGTGCGGCGTTTTTGATGGGTTTTGCCAGCATGCTCGCGCGGCAATTCCAAACAGTGTGAGCGTCACGTTTGTGGTTAGTTTGGGTAATTTTTCCAGAAGGATTCCCACTGGCCGGGCTGGCTGAGGTACAAGGCGCGGAGGTGGCAGACGGCGTCCGAGCCGTCTTCGCCCCAACGCATGCCGCTGCCTTTGA
>CAZUPX010000678.1:0-2501 GCA_964622155.1 uncultured Planctomycetaceae bacterium
ACCCGGCGATCAAAAAGGATTTCTGACTCATTCTCGGCTAGACCTCAATCGCGACAGCTTGTTCGAAAAGCGTAAGCGCCGGATCGAGGCCCTAGTACGGAAGCCCTCAACTGCTCTTTCACGACGCAGCTGAGTTTGGCAGAATCTCCCTGGTTATCCATTTTGAGATTGGACAGGGAGGTCTGCCATGTCGGGATCGGCGGCGAAAATCGGGATGACGGAACGGCAACAGGACGTTCTTCGTGAGATCGCCCAAAGCCGAACCAGCGCCAAGCATTTGGTGCAGCGTGCTACCATCGTGTTGTTGGCTTTCGATCGGATCGATAACCGCGACATCGCTCGCGAAGTCGGCATGAACGTCGGCGACGTCGGCAAATGGCGTCGGCGTTGGGCGCGGCGTTGGCGTGGGTTGATCCTGATCGAATGCCAGGAGAGTCGCGCCGAGTTCAAGCGCGCCGTCGAGAAGGCTCTGAGCGATGAACCGCGGAGCGGCGCTCCCGGCAAGTTCACGCCCGAGCAGATTACGCTGCTCTTGGCTCTCGCCTGTGAACCGCCGGAGAATTCCGGCCGACCGATCTCGCACTGGACGGTCGCCGAACTGATCGACGAGGCCAAGACACGCAAGATCGTCGAATCGCTCTCGAAATCGCAGCTGCAAAGGTATCTGAACGAAGCGAAGCTGAAGCCGCACAAGACGCGTTACTGGCTGAACACGAAGGAGAAGGATCCGGTCGAGTTTCAGCGGAAGGTCGAAGAGGTGTGCGACTGCTACAAGGACGCGCCGCGATTGTTCGCCGAGGAAAACACGCGCACGGTGTGCATCGACGAGATGACCGGCATTCAGGCGCTCGAGCGCATCGCGGCGACGTTGCCGATGAAGCCGGGCCAAACGGAGTGTCGCGAATTCGAGTACAAGCGTCATGGGACGTTGACCTACATCGGCAACTTCGAGGTGGTCAGCGGCCGGCTCATCGCTCCGACCATCGGCGCGACGCGGACGGAAGACGATTTCGTTCAACACGTCGCCCAGACAGTGGCCACGGAGCCGACGGCTTCGTGGGTGTTCGTGGTGGACAACCTGAACATCCATGCTTCGGAAGGCCTGGTGAAGTATTACCCCGGCATCTATGACGCTCACACGAATGTTGCCCGGCTGCTAGCAGCTGGCTCCAGCTGGCATAAGATAACTTCGAATGGGGGATCGTCAATTGTCTGGCATCTGCTCATGCCCAAAGGAAAGGGCGTGGCATCATGGCCATCAAGCTTCCCGACGCGCGTGAACTTTCGGACGCGGTCCTCGATGCCCTGCGCTTGCGCGTTCTGCACGCACGCGAGTTGGGTTGGAACGAAACACGGCTCGCCGAGGTTTTCGGCGTGGCTCGCGAAACCGTCTGCCGCTGGTGGACGGCGTACCAAGCCGGCGGAGTCGAGGCGATTCCGCACGAACGAACCGGTCGGCCGCTTGGCTCGGGGCGAACCCTCGACGATTCCCAAGCCGCTCGACTCCAGGCGAAAATCACAGGCCATTGTCCCGGCGACTGGGGCATCGCTTCGCCGTTGTGGACGCGGCGGGCCGTTCGCGACTTGATCCGGATCGAGTTCGCCATCGACATGCCGATTCGCACCGTCGGCGAATATTTGAAGCGCTGGGGCTACACGCCCAAGAAACCGCGACGCAAAGCCAAAGGGCAAGACCCCGAAAAACTCCGCGAATGGCTGGAAAACATCTATCCGGCCATCGCCGAAGCCGCGGCCAACGAAGGCGGCGAGATTCACTGGGGTGACGAAAAGGGCGTCGGCGCCAACGAGTTTTGCGGCCGCGGCTACGCCCCCATCGGGGAAACGCCGGAGATCGAGGTCGCGGCGCATCCCTGCCAAATGAACGTGGCCTCGACGATCACCAACGACGGCAACGTTCGATTCATGACCTACCGCTCGACGATGACGGCAACGGTCTTCATCCTGTTTCTCAGACGGTTGGTGCAAGGGGCCCATAAGAAGATCTTCCTGATTGTGGACCAGTTGCCAGCCCACACGTCGGCCGCCGTCCAGGAATGGCTCCAAGGCCGCGAAGACCGCATCGAGATGTTTTACCTGCCGCCGCACGCCCCGGAACGCAACCCGGACGAGTATTTGAACAACGACATCCACCACGGCGTGAACGCCGCCAACCTTCCGAACACTCAAAGTGAGCTTCGAGAGAACATCCAACGCTTTCTGCAAAGCCTTGCGAAACTGCCTGAACATGTGGCAAACTACTTCAGGAACTCCTTTATCGACTACGCCGCCGCAACTGGGTGACGTTCATAGTTGCCGGGGTGATATTCCATAGCCAAGTCGCGGATTTCGAAATCGTGGGAAAAACCGAATTTCACCTGGATCTGAGCCAGCGCCGATTCACAGGCAAACGCCACTGGGCCGGTGTGCTCGATGTCTTGACCGGTTCCGATCTTTGGAGTTACCTTCACGGATTCTCCGAATTTCTCGGCCAGCACCTGGAA
>CAZUPX010000679.1:0-6585 GCA_964622155.1 uncultured Planctomycetaceae bacterium
CCAGATCACCGGCAAGCCGCCGTCGCAATGCGCTCAAGCACGGCACCAGGTGCTCGCTGCCGGTGATCTTGAACGACAACCGCGATGTCGAGTCGCCCTGGCGCCCGATAACGCGACCCGGTGTGCTGGTCCCGTCGGGCGAGCCCCAACGAGCGGCAATCTTCGATAGGTCCATGCGAGCCTCGATCTAATGAGTCTTAAACGAAGGACTTCTGCTACGCCCGACGCGGCAGCGCAACTCGCATTGCGCTCTGGCACGCGTTGGCGCGTTGCAAACCGGTCGTCGAGTGGAAACACGAATCACGTCATGCAAAAGCGGCCAGAACGGCCGCGCTTGCCTCGCGCTTACCGCGGGGCCGGAAAAAGCGGCGGGGTTTGTACCTGAAAGGCACGCGGCGGTCAAGCGCGCGTTGCGCCTGCTAGCAACACCCTTACCAGCAAGGCTCGATAACCGCCGTGCCGCGGCGCACATTGCACCTGGACTATTTGCGCGGTGAGCGCTCGGAGACGCCGCCGGATTGCGGCACGCTGGCCGAGGTGAGCTGGTCCATAATCCAGCGATCCATGTCCGAGAGCATGTTGGACAGCAACTCGTCGGCACAAGGGTACAGCCGCAGGCAGAGCGACAATCCGGCCGAATGAAACAGCCGCAGATTGTGACACATCTCGTGCTGCGGATACTGGGTGTTTTCCATGCCGTTGGCCACGAAGATCTTCAGGTCACGGGCCGATTCAATCTCCGACAATGGGCGCAACGTCCGCGGAAACGAACCGCCGAACGACAACACGCCGGCGAACAGCCGTGGCTGCGCCAAGGCAATCCGAAAAGCCATCGTACCGCCGCAGCCAAAACCGGCCAGGTACACCCGCGACCCGGCAATGTTCAGCCAACTTCGAGCCGCGGCGATGGCCGACAACACGCGCTGCTCGGCCCGCGCTATATCGGTCGGCGTCTGCGACCAACGGTAACCGGGCGAATCTTCCATGGCCACCGTTCCGCGTGGGCCAACGGCCGCATAGTTTCGCGCGCTGATGTGCGGCATGACGCGCGTGACCTGTCGCTCGTCGTCGCCCGGCCCGTGCAGCCACACGATCAGCGGATACCCATAGTTCCGTTCGTAGTGCAACGGCGTCACGATACAGTGCGCGTCTTGCGTTTGGGTCTCGGGCCCGGCGGCCAGCTCGGCCAACGGAGGCGGTATCAAACTGTCCAATTGATCGTCGACAAACTGTTGAATTCGGTTCATGTCGTCGTTGGTTTGGGTTGTGATTTCTCAAAGAGAGTCGAACTGGAGTCGCGTGTCGCCTGGACCCTCCCAAATTGCTCCTGGGCACTCGCACCAGCTCCGTCTTCTCCGCCATGCGACAGCAACGATCGGCAAGTCGGGGACTGTACCGCAGCGCTTTTGCGCTGTCAACGGCACGGCAAATTCCGGGCCAAAGCGATTGGCGTTTGCTAGCGAATTTTATGCTGTCCTCGACTCCTGCTTGCACCACATATGGTGTCGCGCCGGTCACAGCGATAACTTGTTCATCGCCGCGACGAGCTCTTTGACGGCCTCAATGCTCTTCTGAAAATCAGCGCGCTCCTGCGCGGTCAGTTCCAACTCGATGATCCGCTCGACACCACCGGCGCCGAGTACGATTGGCACCCCCACGTAATATCCGCCGACGCCATATTCTTTTTCGCAATAGGCTGCGCACGGAAGCACTCGTTTTTTGTCTCGGATGATGGCCTCGACCATCTGCGCCGTGGCAGCCGCCGGCGCGTAATATGCGCTGCCAGTTTTGAGCAAGCCAACAATTTCGGCGCCGCCATCGCGCGTGCGCTTCACGATCGCCTCGAGCCGTGCGGGATCCAGCAGACGCGTCACCGGAATGCCGCCCACCGAGGTGCAACTGGGCATCGGCACCATCGTGTCGCCGTGCCCGCCCATCAATAGCGCCGAAATATCCTCGACGCTGACGTTCAGCTCCATCGCCAGAAACGTTCGATAACGGGCCGTATCCAGAACGCCAGCCTGACCCAGCACGTGCCGGTGCGGAAAGCCGCTGACCTGCAACACGCGCTGCACCATCGCGTCCAGCGGATTGCTGACGACAATGACGACCGCGTCAGGACTCGTGCCTTTGATCTGCTCGGCCACGGAGCCGACGATCTTCGCATTGGTGGCGAGCAAATCGTCGCGGCTCATGCCCGGCTTGCGGGCGATGCCGGCAGTGACTACGACCACCTGGCTACCGGCCGTGTCTGCATAGTCGTTCGTGCCGGTGATTCGCGCGTCGAACCCGACGATTGGCGAAGCCTGCATCAGATCGAGTGCTTTGCCCTTGGGCATGTCGCCCACTTGCGGGATGTCCAACAACACAATATCGCCAAGCTCGGCGGCAGCGCACCAGTGCGCCGTCGTAGCGCCGACATTGCCGGCGCCAATAATGCTGATCTTCGCACGACTCATGATATTCAAGCGACTCCGATCAGAAGGATCTCGGAAGTGAACGAATTTAAGTGAGTATGGGGTTCGAGGTCCGCAAGTCAAGTGGTTACTGATTGGTGGGAAGACCGACGGGGAGATTTGCCACAGAGATCACGGAGGACCCAGAGACGTACGAAGAAAGAAATTGAAGATCCCGTCGAAATGAATTGTGATCTTGCCCAAGGACCGTGGGATTGTACGGGCGAATAATCCTCAAATCCTGAATCCGCGTCTCAGTGATCTCGGTGGCTAGATTCTTCGCCGTCTTCTCCACCGACCTCGCCATTGAAATTTGACAATCGCGCAGTTCTGTGACACAGTGACACGCGTCATTCCTGTTGCCGGAGAAATTGCCATGTTGAGTCGCGGATTGCTGTCGGTGGTTGTCGCAGGAACCTTAGCTCAGCTCGCGATTGCCGCGGAGCACGAGCTGCACAGCTTCAAGCCGATTCAGCTTACGGACATCTACTACTCCGAGGGCGCCAACGCGGGCGACATCGACGGCGACGGCATCGCCGACGCGGTGTACGGACCGTATTGGTACCAGGGCACCGACTTCACCAGGAAGCACGAAATCTACAAACCCAAAGCGCAGCCGCGCGAGCGCTATGCCGACAACTTCTTTTCGTGGCTCTACGATTTCAACGGCGACGGGCGCAATGACGTGTTCGTTGTTGGCTTTCCGGGCACGCCGGGCTTCGTTTACGAAAACCCCGGCCGCGACGGTTTTGAGAAAAACAAGCACTGGCCCAAGCACCAGGTGATCGACTCAGTGTGCAACGAGTCGCCGCAACTGTTGGACATCGTCGGCGATGAGAAGCCGGAACTGGCGTGCACGCACGACGGGTATTTCGGCTATGCCACGATCGACTGGAAGCAACCCTTCTCCACCTGGACATTTCACAACGTCTCGGACCAAAGCGCGCCCAAGCCGTTCGGCCACGGTATGGGCATTGGCGACATCAACGGCGACAAGCGTGTCGACGTCCTCACCAAGGACGGCTGGTTCGAGCAGCCGGCAAGTGTCGAGGGCGACCCCAAGTGGACGTTCCACAAGGTCCGCTTCGCTCCGCCCGGCGGTGCCGAGATGTACGCCTACGACGTCGACGGCGACGGCGACAACGACGTGATCACGAGCATCGCGGCGCATGAGTTTGGCCTGGCCTGGCATGAGCAGGTGAAAGACGGCGAAAAGATCGCCTTCAAACAGCACCTGATCATGGGCCGCGAGCCCAAGGAGAACCGCTACGGCCTGGTGTTCAGCGAGCTGCACTCGGTGAACCTGGTCGACATCGACGGCGACGGTTTGAAGGATATCGTCACCGGCAAAACCTATTGGTCGCACCACAATCAGGCCCCGCAGTGGGACGCCGGCGCCGTGGTGTACTGGTTCAAGCTCGCGCGCACGAAGGACGGAGTTGACTGGATCCCGTATCGCGCCGCCGACGACACGGGCATCGGCCGGCAGGTGAGCGTCGTGGACGTCAATGGCGACAAGCTGCCCGACATCATCGTCGGAGGAATGAAGGGGGCGAACGTTTTGATTCACGAGCGCAAAAGCGTGAGCGCCGACGAGTGGCAGAAGGCACAACCCAAGCAATTGGCGGCTGGTGAGGAGAAGGCGGCGGCGCGGTAGCCGCGGGTCGTCGGCGCAAAATCCGGTCTGCTAGAAATCGAGAGCATGCGATTCCTGAAATTCAGACTGCGAACGCTGTTCGTTCTCACGGCCATTCTGGGCGCGGTGCTGGTCGTCTCTCTCAAATTGCCAGTCACGGAAGTCCGCTGGCGGTCCTTCCCGTCTCACGTCTCGCCGAACAGACGCTACGAGTTCCAGCGTCCGCCACGGTTTGCCGAGTGGTCGATTCGCGCTGGTGTTTCGTCGGTCGTCCTACTTGCCGCCTTTGCCGCTGTCGGTGCGTGGCGCTTCAGACCAATCAAGACACCAGCCCGAGAAAGGCGATTCTTGCGATCGTCGAAAAATGTCTGTGGCCGGGGTTCTTAGACGCCGAAGGCGTGGGGCCGTTTCGATTCAACGCCGGTCATTTTCCGGGCAATCTGATTTGCCTTCGAGGTACACCAAGCCACAGCGTCGCCTATAATGGCCCCATGGTGCGTCCTGACTGATGAGTTCCGCGCGAGCGGAGCGAATCGTGCTGTATCAAACTTGCGGGTGAAAGTCCCGTCGCGGTAAGCGCCGGAGCGCCGCGTAGCAGGTCCCAGGCGATGAGTGAGAACTTGATCGTCCAAGCGGGATGTCGAAAGCCCTTAGGAGGCCGTAAGGTCTCCGGGAGGGAAGCAAGTTCGCGGGCCCAACATGAAGTGAACCTTGCAGCCTCGTGACATAGGAGCCCGAAAGGGATGGGTGGCCGAGTCGCTCATGCCACGACGAAGGCAACAGACTGCATCCGCAAGAACCGGAGGGATGCAGGACACCCACGGGGTATGGAGGCGGGCACGCGAACACAGCCTGATACGGAACAGGAGAGACCCGTCCTGGCGGCCCACGTCGGGCGAAGGCGATTCCTATAAGCCGATGGCGAAGGGGAATCGTGCTGGGCGGGAGTCCGAGGGGTTCATAGTACTGTTGACGCCGGTCGAAAAGACCGGTCGAGGGAAGGGACCCTGCTTTGGTCATGCTGGCGTCAGGAGGTAAGCGCGAGGGCATGGTCGCAAGACCCAACAACCCGACTGAAAAAGTGCGAGAACTCCAGCGCAAGCTGTACATCGCGGCCAAGCGCAACGAGGAGCGTCGTTTCCACGCGCTATACGATCGGATCTGGCGGAGTGACGTTCTGCTGGAGGCGTGGGAACGGGTACGCGGCAACAAGGGCGCTGCCGGCATCGACGGCGTAACGCTGACGATGATCGAGCAGCAAGGTGTGGCGGAGTTCCTGCGGGAACTCAAATCCACGCTTCGTGCGGGGAAGTATCGGCCGCAACCGGTGCGGCGGCGATACATTCCCAAACCAGACGGGCGACAACGGCCGCTGGGCATTCCGACCGTGCGGGATCGCGTGGTGCAGATGGCGGCGAAGATCATTCTAGAACCGATCTTCGAAGCGGACTTCCAGCCGTCGAGCTACGGCTTTCGTCCGCGTCGCAGCGCTACGCAGGCACTGGAAACCATCCGCATAACGGGTGGCCGTGGGCACTATCACGTAGTGGACGCGGACATTCAGGGCTTTTTCGACGCGATCGACCAGACGCTCCTGATGGAGAAGCTGGCCGCTCGCATCTCGGACCGGCGGGTGCTCAAGCTGCTGGGGCAGTGGTTGCGGGCAGGGGTCATGGAGGATGGCACGATGCGCACGACGACCGCGGGCACACCGCAGGGCGGCGTGATCTCACCGTTGCTGGCCAACGTGTACCTCAACGACCTGGATCGCATCTGGACGGCGACTTGCGCTCACTTGGGACAACTGGTGCGGTACGCGGACGACTTCGTCATCCTCTGCCGCACGCGAACCCAGGCCGAGCAAGCACTGGCCAAGATGCACGAGATCATGGGTCTACTGCGCCTGCAATTGCACCCGACCAAGACGCGACTGGTGGAATTAGGATTGGGCCAGGAAGGCTTCACGTTCCTGGGCTGCTATCTGCGGATTATGCGATCCCACTTCAAGGGAAAGCCCTATCTGTTCCGATGGCCGTCCCCCCGGGCGCTGCAAGCCATCCGCACCCGCATCCGTGATCTTACCGAGTCACGTCGCTGGGCGGGCCTGAAAGACATCCGCGAAGTAATCCGGCAACTAAACCCGGTGCTGCGTGGATGGGGCGGCTACTTCCGAACGGGCAATGCTTCCGGGAAGTTCAACCAAATTGACGGCTACGTGCGTGAGCGGCTACTGCGGCTTCTCGCACGACGCGGCGGTCAACGGCGTTGGCGGCCTGGTGGCCGCCCGTTCAATCCTGGGGAGTGGCCGCACCGCCGACTGGTACAAGAACACGGTCTCTATCAGTTGCTGGGCACCATACGATATCCTGGAGGCGCGTATGCACGATGAGAAGACCATCGGTAAGCCGGATGCGGGAAATCCGCACGTCCGGTTTGAACGGGGGCCTCAGGAAACGGAGCCGGCGCGCCACCGCGCCTGAGGTCTACCAATGA
>CAZUPX010000680.1:0-6335 GCA_964622155.1 uncultured Planctomycetaceae bacterium
GCGCCTTCGTCCGAACTTGGCTCGGAGCGGGTCAGAGCGGCCCAGGTTTTTCCGGTGAAATTATAGTTGGGAAACATTCGTCGCAGCGCGCTTTGCACGATCACGCCCAGCCGATCCCCGATATGCTCGAACGCTCGCCCGATCATCCACGGAATCACGACGCGCAGCATCGTGACCTGTCCAACCTGCTCGATGATCGAGGCGGCCGTCAGTTGTGTCGGGTCGCGGAGAAAGTAAGCGTCGAGCTCCTTGATGTCGACCCCATCGCGAAACAGCGGATTGACTCCGCCCGGCAAGAATGAGCTGCGGGTCATTCGTTCGCTGAATTTTGAGCCCAGGACCAGCACGGCGGCGCGCTTGCTGCCCTTCACCAACCGCTCGGCCTCATCGAGGGTCTCGATGATCTCGACTCGTATGCCGGCGGTCTGGGCCAGGTCGAGCTTCACCCGCTTCGACCATTGCTGTGGCGGTTCCGCGGGATCCTTTGCCTGGGGATCGGCGAAGGGGACGTCGAGGTCGACGATAGAAATGCGCAGCCGGTCGTCGGGCTTCTGGCCGAAACCTTCACCCAGCGAGATGCCCAATACGAGAATAAAAATCAGCGGCATGGCCAGCAGCACGACCACCGCCCGCGGATCGCGCAAGAGCATTCGCAGATCTTTTTTGGCCACAGTCCAGATCAGCATAGTCGCTTTATCATCCAAAATTGACGCAAAATCGGCGGCCTCGCTAATCCCGCAAGGCGTGTCCCGTCAGGTGCAAAAACACACGCTCCAGATTCGGCTCGGTGGTCTCCAGGCTCAACAAATCGATGTGCAACTCATTAAGCACGGCGATCAGTCGCATCAAGGCGCTTTTGACATCGCGACACGACAGCTCGAGCCACGGGCCGCCATCGCCGTTCAGCTCCACGCCTGGAATCTGGCGCACGCGCTCGCGCAGCACCGCCGAGTCTTCCGGCACCCGAAAGCGGATCAAGCCGGTCAATCGCTGCAACAGCGCCGCCATATCGTCGCAGGCGATCAGGCGGCCATGGTCGATGATGCCGACGCGCGAGCACAGCGCCTCGACTTCTTCGATGTAGTGGCTCGTGTAGACCACGCACGTGCCGGCGGCGGCCACGCGGCGGACTTCTTCGAAAATATGGTTTCGCGACTGAGGATCGACGCCGGTCGTGGGCTCGTCGAGCAGTAGCAGCTTAGGTTTGTGAACCAGTGCGGCACCCAGATTAAGGCGCCGCTTCATCCCGCCGGAGAACGTTGCCACGCGCGAGTTGGCCCGATCCGATAGCCCGATCGCCGCCAGCACCTCGTCCACCCGCCGCCGCAGCACTTCGGGCGACAGACCGTATAGGCTGCCGAAAAAACTCAGGTTCTCTCGCGCGGTCAGCTCGCCATACACGGCCAGCTCTTGCGGCACGATGCCGATCGATCGCCGCAATTGACGATCGCGGGTAGACGCCTTGCGGCCGAGCACGCGCGCCTCGCCGGCGTCGGCCTCTAACAGGCATGAAACGATCGAAAGCAGAGTGGTCTTGCCGGCACCATTGGGACCAAGCAGGCCAAACAACTCGCCGGCGGCAACCTCGAAGCTCACGCCCGCCAGGGCCGTGGTCTGGCCGTAGCGTTTGATCAGGTCGATGATTTTTAGAACCGGTTCAGGCATCGAAAGTTGGACTCCGCCCGACGCGACAATGTGGGCGCGCCCACCTTACCCCTGATGGCGCCCAAGCACAAGCACAACGCGCAGGCCATGCTTGCCGACACGGCGTCCGCGTAACACCAGCCCGAAGCGCGAGCGAGGGTTCTTCGTCGTGCAACCTTCGCTCGCGCTTCGGGCTAGTGAATCCGCTACGGCGCGTAGATCGTCCGTCCGCCGTCGACCGGAAGACAGGCTCCAGTGACGAAATCGTTGTCGACCAAAAACAACACGGCCTGGGCGATGTTCTCCGGCCGGCCCTCGCGCTTGACCAGCGTGGCATCGATTGCTTGCCGCCGTTCGGTCTCGGATAGGTCGAGGGGGAGCATAACAGGTCCGGGTAGAATGCAATTGACGCGGACGCATGGATTGCGCGTGCCCAGCTCGACGGCCAGCGTACGCGTGAGCGTCGGGATGGCTCCCTTGGAGGGAAAGTACGCTGCGTAGTTTAGATACGGCCGGGCCTCGGCCCAATCGCCAATGTTGACGATTGCACCACCTGCGCTCTGCCTTACCATCGCCAGCCCGACGTGCTGACCACACAGAAATGTGGACAGGGTGTTAGCTTCGAAGTGACGCCGCACGTCGTCGGCCGTGACCTCTTCCAGCCGTCGCGATTTCCAGATCGCAGCCGTATTCACGAGCACGTCGATCTGCTCGAATCGTCCAAGGACCTGCTCGACGAGCTTGCGCACCGACTGCTCGTCGGACAAGTCGGCTTGCAGCGACGCGACCTCGACACCTTTGCTTTGAAAATAGGCCGCTGTCTCGGCCGCCTCGGCTGCGGAACTGTGATAGTGCAGGGCGAGGCTGTAGCCGCGGCCTGCCAACGCATCAGCGACATGCCATCCAATCCGTCGCTTGCCACTGCCGGTAATAAGAGCCACTTTGGCGGAGGGCATGGGAAGGGCAGGCTAGAGGCTGTAGGCGGTAGGTAAGGAAAACGAATACGAGGTAGCTTGTTGGCGCTTCCTCCAGCTTGAGGCCTCCGGCCCTCAGTCTCCGGTCCTACTTCTCCACGTGCTTCGTGTCGAGCGATATCTTGTGGAGGCCAAGCGAGCCGAGCATGTCGATCACTTTCACGACTTCACCGTACGGAATGCCCCGATCTGCGGCCAGATACGTGGCGGGCTTATCTTTGCCCGGTGCGTATCCGTTGAGCAGCGAGCGGATCGATGCTTCGCTGGTTGGATTCGAGTTCAAATACAGGACCACATTGCCCGACTCCTCGCGCTGCAAAAACAAATGTAGCGGCAAGTCCTCGGCCTCCGCCATCTTGGCCGAAGTGGTCTCGGGTAGGTCGACTTTGATGGGGGCCGAGCCGACAATTGCCGGCACCGTGAGCATGAACACGATCAACAACACCAACACCACGTCGACCAGCGGCACCACGTTAATGTCACTGATGGGAGAGCTGTCGTCTTCGAACGCCGCTTGTGCACCTGCCATGATGATACCCTATTGCCGTGCCGCAGCCGGCGCAGTTGGAGCCGTCGGAGCGGCGCCGGGCTTGCGGTCGTAACGAATACTGGCCAATACCTGATGTGCCAGTGAGTCGGTCTGGGCCAGCACCTGCCGAACCCTACGCTGAAAAACGTTGAAGGCGATCACCGCCGGAATGGCGACGAACAGACCGAACGCGGTCGCAACCAGGGCCTCGAACACGCCGGCCATGACCGCGTTGGGATTCGCCTCTTTACCGCCTCCGGTCAGGTCGTGGGCCGCCTTGATAATGCCCAGCACGGTCCCCAGCAGCCCAACGTAAGGAGCGTTACTGCCGATTGTGCCCAGGATGTTGAGTCGCGCCTCCAAGAGCGGCTTGACGCGCGCCTTGGCACTCAGCATGGCTTCGCCGCATGCTTGCGCGCCGCGGGCCAGTGCCGACAGACCGGCCGCCACCACCACGCACTCGATGGCTTCGCTTTCCGAGACGAGCGTCCAGGCGCCACGCAGGTCACCGGCACGCAGCAATTGATCGAGCTTCACACCCAGCGCATCGCCGTCGACCTTGGTGCGTCGCAGATAGAGAATTCGATCGACGATCGTAGCCACGCTGATGAAATTGATGGCCAGCAGCAGCCACAACACCCACTCGCTGCCGACATAAGCCACCCGCAGAAACAGCGAGGTGAGCAAGCCCGGCCCACCCACGGCTTCCTCGGCCTGGGCCAGCAGGAGCAGTCCGAGGACTAGCTGAGAGTGCATGCGTGGAGTCTCCGATGTGCTGGAGCCATGGTGGGTGCCTCGTTGACTTTTCGTTTTGCGCTGGAACGTTCTCACGCGGCGCGGCGCTGACCCGGCGTGGGCCCTCCGCCGCGAGCCGTCAGCAAATGGATGGCAGCCGTGAGTCCATGCACAGCCTGGTCAAACTGCTGCGTGTCGTGCAGCAGCCTCAGGTTCTCGGCAAGGCTTGCCTGTAATTTAACCAGTTCTCCCTTGTCCGCAAAGACATTGGCCAGTCCGTCGACCAGTTTTGCCATTTCGCCGGTGACCTGTGAAAGCTGTTCGCCTGCCGATTGCATTTGAATCCGCTCTTCGTGGCGGTGCTCATGGATGGCTTCGACCAGGCGCAACGAGCGCCGCTCGCGCTCCTGATCGTTGGATTCAAACCGAGCGTCGAGCTTTTCCAGCGCCTCGACCCAGACCCTTGACTGCTGGATTTGCCAGGTTTGCAGCGCATGGGCCAACAGCTCCATTTGACGGCCTACGGTCGACTCGACGGATTCGACCGTCGCGCGGTTCGCCGCTGCGAGGGCCGACAGAAAGGGGGCCAGATTGGCCGGCACGACTTCGAATCGATTGGCCAGCTCGCGCTCCGCCCGCATGTCGACCGTCGAGACGATCGAGCGTTCGGTTCGCTCGCCCAGAAACAGGCAGAACATCATCGTCGTAGCGGCGATCAGGGCCACGGTGGTGGTGTTGAAGGCGGTGCCCATCTCGGCGACGACCGTCGGCAGCTTGTCGCCGATGTCGCTACCCGTTTGTCCGCCCAGAGCCGTGCCGAAGTGAATGACCGTGCCCAGAAAGCCAAACATCGGCGTAACCCAGCACAGGAAGCGGGTCAGTCCATAGTTCGTTTGGGTGCGTTCGTAATCCTGGTCGGCCAGGTTTCGCAGGTACTCGGCAAAGTCATCGGCGGATCCGTTTTCCTGAACATGGGTCAAAGCTTGCGTAACTCGCTTACCCAGCCTCGACTCACGCAGCCACAGAGGCTTTCGCTGCAACGTGGCCAACAGCGTCGCGGCGTGCGAGACCGGCTCTCGGCCCGAGTGCCGCGGTAGCAGATCTTGACGCAGAGCCAGCATCTCGCGGGGGAAGCCTAACATCCGGAAGGCGATGTCGGTGAGCCCCCAGATGAAGAACGCGACGATCACGTATTCGACGACGTGCTCGGTCGTGTATTGATAGAGCAGCGTGTGCTTGAGCGACTCTTGCGTGATGAGCAGATAGAAAGCGACCGTGGCCAGCGCCGCGACGGCCAGGGGAGCATCCAGCACCTTGGGCAGTGCCGACTTACGCGAGTGGGCCATTAGATCACCGATCCGGGGTGAACGATTTTTTGAATAGAGCTTGAGACAAAGCAACGAGACGGCCAAAGCCGCCGTTGCGCGATTGGTGCACTCTGTTCCGAGAGATATGCTGTATCGCTACAACGAACGTCAGTTGAAGAGATGCGCTCCAGGGCCCCCGACGCTGGGACGGGAGGCACGAGGCCCGGCCGCACGAGCTCAGTATACTTGGCGCCCCGCTAGCTATCGAGCAAGCGGCCCATTTTCCCAAAACCAGTCCATTCGATCTAGACGGGTTTACGGGCGGTTGAAGGGGGATCCAGGCAGTGATAGCTGGCCGCACGATCAGTTTTGGCCCGGCGGCGAAGACGGTGCATACATACTAGAATTGATGCGGCACCCGCCAATTGAAATGCGCACCGACCCTTTCGGCTTCGCGTCCCCGGGCGCTAAGAGACGATGAAGCGCCAACCGTCGCTTCTACGAGGCCCTGGGCGGAAAGCTGATCGACCAACAAACGATCGAAGTCGGCAAGCAAACGCTGATCGAAGTGGCCTACAGTTGGGACGATTTGGCCGCCCTGGCCGGCGAATCGTCGGAGTGACCTCGTACACTAGGAGAACTTAGAGGGGTGCCATGCTCACACGCCAAGCCATCGGCGGATGAGCATGCTCGTGTGCTTCTGCTAACATGGAACGGACGGAAATGTAACCGGCGACCCGCGGAAAACCATCACGACGGACTCCAGCATGTGCGACACGATGGCGATCGTCCGATCGGACGGCGTGCTGTTCGCCAAAAACTCCGACCGCGATCCGAACGAAGCTCAGTACCTCGACTGGCACGCCCGCGAGGTGCATCCACCGAATGCGACGCTACGGTGTACTTGGATCGAAATTCCGCAGGTCCGTGAGACCAACGCCGTGCTCTTGAGCCGGCCCTCGTGGATTTGGGGAGCCGAGATGGGCACCAACGAGCACGGAGTGACCATCGGCAACGAAGCGGTGTTCACGCGCGAACCGTACGCCGCGACGGGCCTCACCGGCATGGACCTGCTGCGCCTGGCACTCGAGCGCTCGGGCACGGCCGCCGAGGCAGTGCAAACCATCGTCAGCTTGATTGAAGAGT
>CAZUPX010000681.1:0-3155 GCA_964622155.1 uncultured Planctomycetaceae bacterium
CGTCATACGCTGGCCCGCCGAGTGTGGCTCGACTTGGTCGGATTGCCGCCGGCGCCCGAGGTGGTCGAGGCGTTTGTCAACGATCAGCGGCCCGATGCCTACGAGCGGATGGTCGAACGGGCGTTGGCCGACCCCGGCTACGGTGAGCGTTGGGCTCGGGTGTGGCTCGACCTGGCGCGCTATGCCGACAGCAAGGGCTATGGCTCCGATCCGCTGCGCACGATCTGGCGTTACCGCGATTGGGTCATCGAGGCGTTCAACCGCAACCTGCCATACGACCGCTTTACGATTGAGCAGTTGGCCGGCGATCTGTTGCCGCAGCCGACAAGTGACCAACTGCTGGCCACGGCGTTTCACCGCAACACGATGGCCAACGACGAAGGTGGCACTGACGACGAGGAATTTCGCGTCGCGGCGGTCAAGGATCGCATCGAAACGACGATGCAAGTCTGGATGGGACTGACCATGGGCTGTGCCAAGTGCCACAGCCACAAGTTCGACCCGATCACACAGCGCGAATACTATCAGGGCTACGCCTTCTTCGATCAAACCGAGGATGCGGATCGCGGTGATGAAGAACCGCGCGTGCCAACTCCCACGCGACTTGACGAGCAACGCATCGCCGAGCGTCGTACGCAGGTCGCGGCGCTCGAACAACAGATCGGCTCGCCCCCCTTGGGGCTGGAGGCCGAGGTCGCGGCGTGGGAACTGTCGGTACGCGAACAGGACAAGCTGTGGACGGTGCTGGAACCGAACGAATTGGCGGCCGATGAATCGGTGACGTTCGAAAAGCTGCCCGATCACTCGATCCTCGCCGGCGGCGCCAATCCCGAGAAGGCTACCTATCGCATCAGCGTGGTAACGACGCTGGAAAACATGACGGCGTTTCGGCTCGACGCCCTGCCGCACGAAAGTCTGCCGGCCAGCGGACCAGGGCGCGCAGGTGGCAATTTCGTTCTGACCGAGTTTCAAGTCGCGGCGACGCAAAACGCCGGATCGCCCCAGGGTCGATTCGTGCGAGTTGAAATCCCGGGGGACAACAAACTACTCTCGCTGGCCGAGGTGCAAGTGTTTGAGAAGGCCGAGAAACCAGAGAGCGCCGAGAACATCGCACCGCAGGGCAAGGCCACGCAGTCGAGCACGGCGATTGGCGCCACGGCCGAGCGGGCCATCGACAACCAAACCGACGGCGACTTCGACAAAGGATCCGTCACGCACACCAATGACGAGAAGAATCCCTGGTGGGAGGTGGACCTCGGGCGACCTGCGACGCTGTCGAGCATCGCCCTATGGAATCGTACCGATCACGCCTTGGAATCGCGGCTCAACGACTTTCAGCTCACCGTGCTCGACGAGAACCGCAAGCCGGTCTGGCAGCGCCGAGTGACCAAAGCGCCCAAGCCGAGTATGAACTTCGACCTGGCCGAGCCGACTCAAATCGAGTTGTCCGGCCCCTCGGCCGACTTTGAGCAGAACGGCTTTGAGATCGGCAAGGCCACCGATGGCAAGATCGACGATCAATCGGGCTGGGCCATCAGCCCGCAGGTCGGCAAGCCGCATTACGCGGTCTTCCCGATCAGGAGTGTTGTCGAGGCCGGACTCAAGAAGTTGACGTTTACGCTCGTGCAATCGCACGGCGGCGGCCACACGCTGGGCCGCTTTCGACTCTCGGCCGCGACCCTCGCACCGCCACGGGCCGCGATTGCCCAGCACATCTCTGAGATCCTGGCGATCGCGCCCGAAGCACGGTCAAGCGAACTGCGAAACGAACTGACAAGATATTATTGGTCGCTATCGGAGAGGGCCGATGCCCTGCGGACGCAAATCGACCAGTTAACCACCCAGATCAAGGAAATTGAAAAACAGATCTCCGCCACGCCGATCATGCGGGAGTTGGCCGCCGACAAACGTCGCGCGACGCACGCCATGATCAAGGGCAACTTCCGCTCGCTGGGCGACACGGTGGAGCCCGCCGTGCCGGTCGCGTTTGATTCACTGCCGGCTGGCGCACCGACGAACCGGCTGGGCCTGGCGCAGTGGCTGGTGGATCGCGACAATCCACTGACGGCGCGCGTGGCTGTCAATCGGTTTTGGTCGCAGTTGATGGGCGTGGGGCTCGTGGCGACTGAAGAGGATTTTGGCACGCAGGGTCTGTCTCCCACGCATCCCGAACTGCTCGACTGGCTGGCCGTTGAGTTCATGGACACAGGATGGAATGTCAAACAACTGCTGCGCGAGGTTGTAACGTCGGCGACCTACCGGCAATCGTCAACGCCCGCGCCGGCAACCGCCGAGTCAGATCCCGAAAATCGTCTGCTTGCCCGCGGACCGCGGCTGCGTCTCGACGCCGAGACGGTCCGCGACCAGGCGCTGGCCGTCAGCGGACTGTTGAGTCGCAAGCAAGGGGGACCGTCGGTGTATCCGCCCCAGCCGGACGGGCTATGGCGTGCGGCGTTCAATAGCCAGCGCACGTGGGCCACGAGCACCGGCGACGACCGCTATCGCCGTGGCATGTACACGTACTGGCGCCGCACGGTGCCGTATCCGTCGATGGCCGCCTTCGATGCCCCGAGCCGAGAAATCTGCACGCTGCGGCGCATCTCCACCAACACGCCGCTGCAAGCTCTAGTGACGCTCAACGACCCGGTGTACGTCGAAGCCGCGCAGGCGCTGGCTCGGCGGATGGTCGCCGAAGGGGGCTCGATCGAGCAAGACCGCGCAGCTCTGGGTCTGCGACTGGCGCTGGCGCGTCCGCCGCACCCGGAGGAGATCGACGCGCTGGTGATGTTGTACCGCAGCGCGCTTGCCAACTATCAGAAAGACCCCGACGCCGCGAAGCAGATGGCCACTGACCCGCTGGGTCCGTTGTCCGCGGGATACGACATCAGTGAACTGGCCGCGTGGACGGTTGTGGGCAATGTGATTTTGAATCTCGACGGAGTGTTGACGAAACGATGAATCTTCACTTCGAACATATCCGAGCGTTAACTCGGCGGCACTTCTTGCAGCGGTGTCAGATGGGTCTGGGCTCGATGGCACTGGGTGGACTGCTGGCGCGCGACGGCTGCGCTGGGTCTCCGGAGCCGGCCAACCCGCTAGTGTCCAAGCCGCCCGCGCTGGTGCCTCGCGCCAAGTCGGTGATCTACCTGCACATG
>CAZUPX010000682.1:0-5882 GCA_964622155.1 uncultured Planctomycetaceae bacterium
CGCAGGGAACCGCATTGACGACGACGGAAACGGCTATGTGGATGACGTGTCCGGATGGGATTTTGCCAGCGCCGACAACAACGCCGACGACGGCAACGGACACGGCACCCACGTGGCCGGCACTATCGCGGCGGATGCCAACGGCTTTGGTGCCACCGGCGTCGCCCCCGACGCCACCATCATGCCGGTGCGCGTGCTCGGCAGCGACGGCTCGGGAACTGCGAACGGTGTGGCGGCGGGCATTCGCTATGCGGCCCAGATGGGCGCCGACATCATCAACCTCAGTCTCGGCGGCGGCTTCAGCTCCGCCATCCAGGCGGCCATTCAGTACGCCCAGCAACTCGGTGTGCTGGTAGTGGCGGCGGCCGGCAACGAGTCGGCCTCTACGCCCGGTTATCCAGCTCGCTTCAGCTCCACTCTTTCGAACGTACTCTCGGTCGGCGCGTTCTCGTCGTCGGGTTCGATCGCAAGTTTCAGTAACGATGTCGGCTCGAGCGGCGCCGTGCAGGTCGACGCACCCGGCGTCGGCGTGTACAGCACCTACATCGACGGCCGCTTTGGCAGCCTGAGCGGAACGAGCATGGCCACGCCGCACGTTGCCGGCCTGGCTGCACTGGCACTATCGGCCAACCACAACCTCACGGCCGCGCAGTTGCGGACATTAATCGTCAATGGCGCGAACCGAGTGATTGCGGGTTCCGATTCGCGCGGTGGCGCCAATGCCGCGCTGACTGTCGCGCTGGCCGCGGCGGGCCAGTTGAGCACCACTTCTACCGTGACGACCACTCAGGCCCAAACGTCGACGCAACTGGTTACCGTTCGTCGTTCCCTGCCGTCGTCAAGCGCAGGTGTCGATGATGCGCTAATGGGCTTCAGCGCGTCGTCGGACCAGGTGGCTCTTGCCGAGAATCGCGAGTCGGCTCCGGTGACTGTCACGTTGCCGCAGGCGTCAGACTCGCTCCGTGCGGCACGCGATCAGGCGCTTGTGGCCATGTACTCGGCCGATGAGTCCGATATCGATGAGGCATCGACCACCGGTGACGCCGACTCATTATCCGACACGTGGCTCGCCGACGTTCTGGGTGAGACGAATTTGCGAGAGCTGGACGAGTGCGCTCTCGACGCATAAGCGTTGATACAAACAAGCGCGAAAGGGCTGCTCCCTGCACGCACCTATGTGCTAATTCCCTCTTCGGGAGATTTTCGCTCGAGACGTCGATTCCTAAAGCTCTTAAAGGGGCGATCGGGGAGCGATCGCTCTCGGATGCGATCGCGCAATTTCTCTAACGGTCGCAGGTGGGCCAATCTTTCGCGCAGCTCGCCGAGCATCTCGGGGGGAAGAACGCCCTCACCTTTTTCGATGACCGCGTCCAGCACGGCCTTCACGACCACGGCGGTGACGCGAGCCAGCGTTTCACCGTTGTTGCCCTCGCTGCCCACGTCTTCTAGCTGCAAGCGTTCGATGTTGACGGTCAGTTGCGTCAATTTGCCGCCGAATGGCAACAGGTTGATGTCAACTGCAACGTCCTCGATGACCACTTCACGGAAGATAAACTTCTTGCCTGCTTCGTCGTCGCCCGCCTCCCCCTGAGGCTTTTTTCTGCTGGCTTCGAATCGGACGATATTGTCGACGATCGTTCGGTAGTTGGCTTGATCGCTTTCCCTGACCAGGTTCATCTTGATTCCGCGCAGCGCGAGCCGCGGAACTTCGACGGTCTCGCCAACGAGGCTGCCAAGCGACACGTCAATGGCGCCGTCGTTCAGCTTGAGAAAGAAGTTCGACTTGAACCCGCCCGGATTGGCGACTTGCAAGCCCGACAGCGTACACGACGCGGAGAGGATGCCAACGTCGACGTCGTCGACGGTTGTCGCGACACCCAGAGCGCTCGTGCCCGCCGTTTCAACCGCCGCCTTTGCCAGGCGGTCGATCCACAGCACGGCCATGACCACGACGAACACCAGGCCGAGCAGAGCTCCAGCAACGAGCCTTTTAGTTCGTTTCATCGATTTGCATTCTCGAGCGTCGAGATGGCGAACTCGGATGCGGGCTCATTTACCCGTCCTCCACCACGGCGTAGTCTATGCGAAGCGAGCGAACGCCGCTCGAATAAAACGCAAACCAATCTTTCACCGCGGCCTCGGAATCAGCATAAGTGCGACACGCGCAGTCGTTAGGGATGCGTGAAGGCCAGTGACGCGGTTCCAAAAATGGTGGTAACGAGCACTCTCGCCGCGAACGGATGCGGTCTACTTTCCCGCCACACGCTGCGAGAGCAGATATCCGATCAAGCTCGCGAATTCCGCTTCGCTCACCAGGTCGGGCACGTTCGAGGGCATGAGCGAGAGTTGGCTGACGGTGCGAGTCTCGATCTCTTCGCTCGGCACGCGGATCTCTTTGCCTTGATTGTCCGCCAGCACCACAACCTTGCCTTCTTCGCGCAGGGCCAGGCCCGAGAGGATTTTGCCGTCGCTGGCCACGATTTGCGTGGTGCGAAACGCCTGATCGACGTTCCGATTGGCATCCAAGATATCTTCCAGCAGTCGATCGACTCCGCGGATGCCCACACCGTCCAGATTTGGGCCGATCTTGGCCCCCTGATCACCGATACGATGACAATTGGCACAATGCTTTTGAAACACCGCCGCGCCGGCCGCCAGGTCCGGCTGCGAGTCGGCCACGAGTTTTCGCCGCTGGTCAATTAACTGTCGAATCCGCTCGTCGTCGGGCGGAAGGCCGGTTGTGAGTTTCGCGATTCGTTCGTCGCGATTATCGATCTTGCGCGATCGCAGCCGCGTGACGACAGGTGGCTCTTGCAGCAATCTGGGTGACGATTTTCCCTCAGTAATCGCCGCCAACAGCGCCTCGCCACCCTGGTCGCTGTCTGCCAGGGCGTTGGCGATCTCGTCAGCCAGTCGCTCGGGCGCGGTTTGCAATTGCGTGACGAGTTGTGCCCGCGAAACATCGCTGTTGATCCGCGCCAGGGCCGTGGCACAGTGCTGCCGCAAATTAGTCGGCTCGGCGGCGGTGCCCAGGATGCCGGCCACCAGCGGAATCGCACGCCCGACGTCGACCGCCACACAGGCATCAATCGCTGCCGGCCGCAGGTCGCCAAATTGTGCAGCGGCGCAAGCGGCGACAGCCAAAGCATCGAACACGCTCAAGCGAAACTCTCGCGCCAGGTCGATCCCGCTGCGCACCTGGGCCTCGTCCATCGAGCCCAGCAGCTCACTGGCCAACTTTTGGGCCGCACCGATCATGTCTGGGGGTAATGTGGCGCCCCGCTCCCCTGCCCCGTGCATGACCGAACGTAGCACGCCGCCTCGCTCGATCGGCTTCAAATCCGCAAGGCTCATCGCCATTGCGTACAGCGCCGCCAGCTTGTCGTCAGCCAGGTACCGGGCCGCATGATGATAGTACTGCTCGCGATCGGCCAGCCGCGGATTGGCTTCGATCGCCTGCCATACCAGCGCCGCCGACTCGGCATTCGGCACGCCCAAACTGACGTTGGCCAGACGGTCGAGATCATCGCGACTAGCGGCGGCAATCGGTGCCACTTGTGCGTACATGCCCGGCTTGAGCAACTGGTCTCGCAGGGCCATTCTTGCGACGTGAACGAGATGCGTATCGTCCGGCGCGGTCATCGTCCAGAGTTGAACCAGCGGCTTGATGTTGTCGACGTGTGGATGACGCCCCAGCGCGTCGACTGCTGCTCGTCGCACGAACGCGTCCGGATCGCCAGCGCCGCACGCACCAGCGGCGAGCCCTCCCACATCCGCTCAGCCAACATCTTCAGCACGTGCACGCGCACGCCACGATCCGGATCGTGTGCCAACTTTTCCACGGTGGGCGGGTCCAACGTGCCCAGCCGTTCCAAAGCCCACATGGCGTGTGTTCGCTGTTGGGGCGTCGACTGGGCCGATGCCAGCGACTGCTTGAGCAGCTCAATCGCCGGGCTGCCAACGCGATCGACCAGCTCATGAGTGGCCAGCGTCCGGACCGTGAGATTGGGATCGTTCAGTAGCTCGATGAGGCGTTCGGGAGCGGCTTCGGCAACGTTTGGCGCGCTCGCAGGTGCGGTCTTGGCGGGCTGTTCGACCCCCTTGCCGGTATACACAACTCGCCAGATGCGACCTCGCTCGCGATCGCGGCCCGGATGCCCCAGCGGCACTTCGTAATGCCCGATGATTCGATTGTAAAAATCGGCAATGTACAGCGCGCCGTCGGGCCCCACCTGCAAATTCACCGGCCGGAACCACGGATCGTCGCAAGTGACAAAATCCGGTAGCTCGACCGCTTCGTACGTCGAGCCGTGGGCCTTCAACCGATCGTGATTCACGCGGCCCGTCACCGGGTTGCCGATCATGATCGTGTCGCGGTAGTCGCTGGGAAATTGATCGGCCGCGTAATAGGCGATGCCGCCGATGCCCGACGAACCGTGGTTGTGGCCGACCATCGTGGGCCCGAAATCGAGCCCGTCATGGGCCTTGCCGAAGCTGGGGTAATACGCGCCGCGCAACAGCATGTAGATTGGCATCGTGTGGCAGTCGGCCGAGTACAGATTGCCGAGCGGATCGAAGGCCAGGCCGAATGGGTTGACCTGTCCATGCGTGAAGTATTCCAGGTGCGAGCCATCGAGCTTCATGCGAAACGTGTTGCCCGAATTCATCGTGATTTTCTGGCCGTCGGACCCCTGCGGCGACGAGGTATTGGCAAATCCGTGGCAGGCGTACAGCCAGCCGTCGAGGCCGTACGTGAACGAATTGACCATGCCGTGCGTGTCGCGCGCCTCGAACGTGCCGTACAGCGACTCGCGCTTGTCGGCCTTGCCATCGCCGTCGGTGTCGGTGCACCGCATGATCGATGGGATGCTGTACACGATCACGCCATTTTTGATCGGCATCACGCCCAGCGGAATATTCAGCCCGTCGACAAACGTCGTGATTTCCTCGGCCGTGCCGTCCTGATCTCGATCGACCAGAATCTTCACGGTATCGCGCGGCGTCGCGCCGTCCTTGGCCCGGTAAGGATATTCGAGCGTGTCGGTGACAAACAGCCGGCCCGCACTGTCGAACGTGAGATTGATTGGTTTGTGAATCGCCGGTTCCGAGGCCACCAGTTGAATCTCGAACCCCGGCGGCAGGTGAAACTTCGCCTGCTCCTCGGCCGGCGAAAGGGCCTCGCTAGGCGCGACTAATGGCTGAGCCAACGTGGGCACCACGGGGAAATGGGCGCCAAGGCCGCACCAGGTACAAACCGCGGCTAGCCAATAAAGACCCGTACGCATGGGCACCCCTGGAGCGGGAAGATCAAGTAAGGAGGAGAGGGCGGCGGGGCAGGCCCACGAGTCCGTGGATGACCCCATGATAAATGCCGTCCGCGACGCCTTCAAGGCTCGGTGGGGGCCGATTAGTACGACAACCCGGCCCGCAGCATGATCGTGTCGCTGGGGTTGAAGTTGTTCGTGCCGCTGCGATAGATGATTTCGCGGTTGAAGACGTAGGCGACTTCGAACAGGCCGTGCAGCCCGCGATAGCCGAACGATTCGATACCGCCGCCAAAGCGGATGTCGTTGTAGTCGGCCTGGTCGTTGAAATCGCCGTAGAAGAAGTTGTGGCGCTGAATGGTCCACGAGCCGCCGCCATACTCGCCAAACGCGTAGATCCACAAGTCGGTGTTGCCTAGCGTCGTCAGTCGCCGCGCAAGCTTCGGATTTGGGAACAAGAACTCGTAGCGCGCGTCTGGATTCGGCGTCCAAATGACGCCGCCAGCGGGAAACAGTTTGATCAGCACGCGATCGAGATACACCACACCGGCAGCGATTTGCAACGTCGGCGTCAACGTCACCACACCCAAGCCGCGGCCCATAATGCGAATGCTGTCC
>CAZUPX010000683.1:0-3730 GCA_964622155.1 uncultured Planctomycetaceae bacterium
TTGCCGCAGGCCGAATTTCAAGCGAAGGAGACTTGGCAGACCGTCACGCTCTTTCAGAAAAAAGCACACGTTGGCTGCAAGAAAGCCAGTTGTGGCCCGAAGCCAGAGGATTCCTTGCCCGAGGCGCTCGCGACGCAGCGGACCATCGAGCAGCTACGCGACCACGAAATCGTGGTCGGCGCCGACGTTGGTCAGCAATTGCGGCTCAAGCCCGGCATGTCCGTTGACTTGCTGGGCGATAAGTTCCAGATTCTGGCGGTCTTGCCACCGACCGGAACCGTCGACGACGGCCGAATATTCGCCCACCTGCACACCGTGCAGAAATTGGCCAAGACCGGCGAAGTCGTGAGCGCGATCGAAGTGATGGGATGCTGCGAGGACGCGGCCGGTGACCTCGTGCCGCAGCTCGCCAAACTGCTACCCGACAGCCGGGTCGTCACGATCTCCCAAGTTGTCCAAACTCAGGTCGGTGTGAACCGGCTCATGGCCAGCTCGTCGTTGTTCGTGTTGGTCGTGCTGGTGTTGGTGGGCGGCATCAGCGTCGCCAGCGCCATTTCGTCCAACGTCCGCGAGCGTCGCCGCGAAATTGGCACGCTGATGGCGTTGGGCGCGACGCCCCGCTTCATCTCCGGCCTGTTCCTGCTAAAGGCTACCTGGCTCGGACTCGCCGGCGGCGTTGGTGGATGCATCGTCGGCGTGGTGCTGGCCGTCTGCCTAGGGCCGCAGTGGGCCGGGGTGACTGTGTCGCCACTGTTCGATTTGGCGGCCATCGCGAGCGTCGTTGCGTTGGCGATCACTCTGCTGGCCGCATACTGGCCCGCCCGGCAAGCCGCCCGACTCGATCCTTGCACCTGCTTCCAGGAGGTCTGACGAGATGTTTCGCTTAGAAAATGTGTCCAAGATTTACTCGCGGCGGGGCTCGGAGGTGACGGCGCTACGCGCCGATTCACTGGAGATTCCGGCTGGTTCGTATGTGGCGGTCGTTGGCCCCAGTGGCAGCGGGAAGTCAACCCTGCTGTCGATGCTGGGTGGAATGTTGTCCCCGACCACAGGTTGCGTCTGGCTCGGCGACGAATCCCTGTATGACTTATCCGTGGTCGAGCGCGCCCGGCTACGTCGCGAAAAGATCGGCTTTGTATTTCAGACCTTTAATCTGGTACCGTATCTTACGGCTCTCGAAAACGTGCAGATACCGTTGTGCCTCAGTGGGATGTCAATCCACAATCAATTCGCGCGTGCGGCCGCGCTTTTGGAGCGCGTTGGGCTTGCCGAGCGGTTGAATCACAGACCTTCCGAACTCAGCATCGGCCAACAACAGCGCGTCGCGCTGGCGCGGACTTTGGCCAATAGCCCGTCAGTCATCCTTGCCGACGAGCCCACGGGCAATCTGGACGCGGAGAGTCGTCGCGTCGTGCTCGATTTTTTTGACGAACTGCATTGCGATGGCTGCACGATCGTCATGGCGACGCATGATCTGATTGCCGCTGAGAAAGCAAACCGACGGCTGTACATAAGTAACGGTGCGGTCTCGACTATTGCCGCAGGGCAACCAGCGAGGGCGGCGTGATTCGACGAAGCAGTCAGACAACAAGATGATCTAGTGGAGAATGGCACGATGCAACTACTGGTTACTGCGTTGCTGTTTGTGGTCACCGCGATCGCGGAGATTGTGGGTTGTTAGCTTCCGTATCTTTGGCTCCGCCACGGGCGGTCACCGTTGCTATTGATTCCCGCGGCTGTCAGCTTGGCGGTGTTCGCCTGGCTCCTAACGCTGCATCCGACTGCGGCCGGGCGGGTGTATGCCGCCTACGGCGGCGTGTACGTTTCCGTGGCCATGATCTGGTTGTGGGTAGTCGCCGGGGTTCGTCCCTCCGGCTGGAAATGGTTGGGCGTTGGTCTATGTCTGACGGGAATGAGCGTGATTATGCTCGCTCCACGCGGTTGAGTGAACATTAAGCGAGGAATTTGAAACTGAAGCAATGGCAGGTAAGGGCGTGAACGCAATGGCCACGGCGACGTACAAGATCGACGGCATGGACTGTGCCGAAGAAGTTGCGGCACTGAAGGCTGAGCTTGCGCACCTGCCGGGCGTTAGTGAAATGACGTTCGACGTGCTCAACGGCAAAATGACTGTCGTCTTTTCCGAAGCCAAGGTCACGCCGGATCAACTGGTAACCGCTGTAGGGCGCACTGGAATGCGGGCCGAGCCGTGGCGCGATTCGGCGCAGCGAGTTGACGAACGTCGCGAATGGGGGCGATGGGGTCGCACTGCACTGACCACGGCCAGTGGACTATGCCTGGTTGCTGGACTCGTCACCCACATTTCCATCGCTGGTTGGCGAGCGGCCATTGGAGGCGACGAAGGGATGACAATGCCACTTGCGGCCAGGGCACTTTACCTTGCGGCGGCAATTGCCGGCGGATGGTATGTCGCTCCAAAGGGCTGGCGTGCGTTGTTGCGTTTGCGGCCCGACATGAATTTGCTGATGACGGTAGCTGTCGTCGGCGCGCTAGCAATTGACGAGTTCTTCGAAGCAGCCACGGTAGCCTTTCTCTTCGCAGTCTCGCTTGCCTTGGAATCGTGGAGCGTCGGCCGGGCGAGGCGCGCCATCGCCGCGCTAATGTCCCTGACTCCTGACCAGGCACGCCTGATTCAGCCAGATGGCACCGAAACCTTGGTCGACGTTACTGAAGTGCCGGTAGGAGCCACGGTCATAGTGCGGCCCGGTGACAAGTTCCCGCTTGATGGCAAGATCGTAAAGGGCGAGACGACGGTTAACCAGGCTCCAATCACCGGTGAGTCGCTGCCCGTTCCGAGGTCGCCCGGCGGCGACGTATTTGCGGGGACGATCAATCAGGATGGAGCCGTGGAATTCGTGACGACCAAGCCAGCTAGCGATACGACACTGGCCCGGATCATACGCATGGTCGGAGATGCTCAAAGCAAGCGATCGCCAAGTGAGCAGTGGGTCGAACACTTCGCACGTTACTACACCCCGGCGGTCATGGGCCTGGCCATCGCCGTTATGACTTTACCACCCCTGGTTGTTGATGGGGCTTGGTCGCGCTGGTTTTATGAAGGTCTCGTGCTGTTGGTGATTGCATGTCCCTGCGCGCTAGTCATCTCAACGCCAGTCAGCATCGTGGCCGCGTTGACGGCGTCGGCGCGGCGCGGCGTGCTCGTGAAGGGCGGTCCATACATGGAGGCGCCTGCCAGGTTGAAAGCCGTCGCCTTCGACAAGACTGGAACGTTGACGGAAGGCCGCCCGCAAGTCCGCAGGGTCGTGCCGCTTTCCGGCCACACGGAAGACGAGGTGCTGGAGATTGCCGCCGCAGTGGAACGGCGATCCGAACATGCCTTGGCCAGGGCGATTGTGCGCGCAGCTGCCGATCGAGGTATCCGACCATTGGCGGCCGAAGACTTCCAGGCGATCAAGGGCAAGGGTGCAACGGCCAAAGTAGCAGGCCGGCCCGTTTGGCTCGGATCGCATCGGTTGTTGGAGGAACGCGGGCAGGAAACGCCGGAGATGCATGGCCAACTCGAAAATATGGAACGTGACGGCGCGAGCGTCATCGTGGTTGGCAAGGACCACCACGTCTGTGCCCTGATTGCCGTCGCGGACCGAATCCGCCCACACGCGAAAACGGCGATCGACGAAATGCGATCCGCTGGCATTCAGCATGTCGTCATGCTCACCGGCGACAATCGGGGCACTGCTGAAGAGATCGG
>CAZUPX010000684.1:0-2210 GCA_964622155.1 uncultured Planctomycetaceae bacterium
CGGACGAAGTTCTCCAGAATGCCGCGGATCGTGGCACCTTTGGGCAGCCACAACACCAATCCGGCGCCGACGAGCGGATTGGTTGCGAACAGCTCCAACTGCTTGCCCAGCACGCGGTGGTCGCGGCGCTTGGCCTCTTCGACCATTTTCAGATGCTCGTCCAATTCGGCCTGCGAAAACCAGGCGGTGCCGTAGAGCCGCTGCAACTGTTGCCGCGAAGCGTCCCCTTTCCAATAGGCGCCGGCGATACTCAACAGCTTGAACGCCCCGATTGCGCCGGCGCTGGGGATGTGCGGCCCGCGGCACAGATCGATAAACTCCCCCTGGCGATAGAACGACAAGGTGGGGTGATCGGCCAGGCCTTCGTTGATGTGCTCGACTTTGAGGGTCTGGCCCAGATCGCGGCAGATGGCCAGGGCCTTTTCGCGCGGCTCTTCCAAGCGCTCGAACGGTTCGTCGAGCTTGATGATCTTGGCCATCTCGGCCTCGATGGCCGGAAAGTCCTCCTCGGTCAGCGGCCGCTTCAACTCAAAGTCGTAGTAAAACCCTTTGTCGGTGGTCGGGCCAAAGGCCAATTGCACGCCATCGAACAGCCGCATCACCGCACGAGCCATCACGTGCGCGGTCGAATGACGCATGACAGCCAGCGCCTGCGAGTCGCTTTTGGTGAGCAGCCGGAGCGAAACCTCGCCATCAGCGGGCAAGAGGGTGTTGGCGCCGACGACTTTTCCATCGACCTCGGCCGCCAACGTGGCCTTGGCCAGCCGCGGCCCGATCTCGGCGGCGACATCCAGGGGCCGCACTCGCTGTGAATACTCGCGCAGCGAACCATCCGGCAATTTGACCTTCAACATAGTGATCGAGTTCCGTCAGTTGGGTGTCGCTGGGGCGGCCGACGCTCGGCATCGATACAAGGGACGCTCCGAACAGGCAGGCGGTTCGACCAGCTTGGTGGCTCTTGCCGCAAAGTATAGGCACTGGCCGGTTTGGAGCAAGCCGAAGCCAGCGGACCAGCGCGGGCTGGGGCCTTGACTGACCGAGACATTGCGGTCAGATTTGGTGGGTTGCGCGTCGATCAATGGGATACCGAGGCAAGACCTGCCCGGCCCCGACCGATCGATACGTTTTAGGGCGATTAGCTCAGTTGGTTAGAGCACTAGCTCGACAAGCTAGGGGTCACAAGTTCGAGTCTTGTATCGCCCACTTACTACAACCCTCGCCGAACGCTTGGGCCTCTGCCGCAGGCCCGACTCTTGTGACCGTGCGCGCGGGAGCCGGCGTCGGCGGATCGGACCGCGTCGAGATGTTTTGGGCTGACAATGTCATCAAGAATACCTGGCTGGAAGTGACCGTACGGGGCAACGATACGCTCGGTGAATCGAACACCAATACTGGCCTGGTTGCGAGCCACGTCTTTTTCTTTGGCAGCGCGGTGGGCGACTCCGGAGCCGATAATGCGGCCGCCTTTTCGGCCACGTCGGCCGATGAGATCTCGGCCCGAAACGATCCGCACGGATTTTTAAATCCGGCCACGATTTCGAACGTCAACGATTTCAATCGCGACGGCCAAGTTAACTCGGCCGATCAGATCATTGCTCGCAACAATTCAACGGGGCTTGGCAACCAATTGACATTTCTAAGTATCGGTGCCGATGGGCCGTCGGCGCCGGCGTCCACGGTCGCCTCTGCAGCTGGCGACAGACGCAGTAATGCCGGGGCCGACCTAGCTTGGAATCAACTCGTGGGACCAACTGCGCCGGATGTCTCAGTCTTGGCTGGCGAACGAAATGGGAGCGACGCGTTCGCTGTCGCCGCCATCCTGTCGGCAAGTTCGGTCAAGTCTGCGACCGAGACCATTGCAAACCTCAACTCGACGCGACTCGGTCACGGACCGGGCCTCCTTGTCAGTCCGTACAGTAATGCCTTCGCGAGCACGACCGACGCGACCATACCGCAAATCACCGCGACGGATTCCCTCGATGATCGAAAGCAGCTAACAACTGCGGACAAAAGCACCGATCAATCGGATCTCGATGAAGAGTTGCTTGATTTGTTAGTTGCCGGGCAGACCAAGCAGCCACGAGCTGTACGAGCTCAAGCTGACCGAATGGCGTGCGGCGCGCAAATCGTCCAGCGCTGGGAAAAGTTCACGGGCCAGAAGGCCAAGCGGGTAGTCGAGGAGGTCGCCACGTGAACGCGACGTTTGGCCC
>CAZUPX010000685.1:0-6328 GCA_964622155.1 uncultured Planctomycetaceae bacterium
CTAAACGCCGGAATCCACTCGCGCACCCACGATCAAGACGCCGAGAGTTTCTTGGTGGCGGTCGAGGCCGCCACGGGCCAGATTCGCTGGAAGGTCCCGCGCAAGGTACACGAAATGCAAAGCGCTTCGTACGCCACGCCCTGCATCTACAAGCCGCCGCGCGGTGCGGACGAGCTAATTGTCTGCGCCTGGGCACATGGCGTGACCAGCGTCGATCCGATCACGGGCAAGACCAACTGGGAAGCCGAAGTGTTGGAACGCCGCCCAGTTGGCTCGCCGATCGTGGTTGATGGGCTCATTCTGGCCAACTGCGGCGAGGGCAGCGGCAATAACAGCGTGGTGGGCCTGCGTCCGCCAGGAGTAAATGGCGACGCTCAGGTCGTCTACAAGATCGACAAAACCTCCGCGCCGTATTGCCCGTCGCTAGTAGCCAAGGGCTCGCTCGTCTTCCTGTGGGGCGATCGCGGCGTGGTAACCTGCATCGACGCGCCGACCGGCAAGATTCATTGGCACCAGCGCGTGGGTGGAAATTTCTTTGGTTCACCGGTGCGGGTGGCCGACGCCGTGTACTGCATCTCGGCCGAGGGCGAGGTCGTGGCGCTGGCGGCTTCCGACAAGTACAGCGTTCTCGGCCGCAATCCGCTGGGTGAGCCCTCGCGCGCCACGCCCGCTGTCGCCGGCGGCAGAATGTTCTTGCGGACCGAGTCGCACCTGTCGGCGGTCGGACGCTAGAATGGAAGTTGTCGCACACAAACCCGACGCGCCAGCGAGGGATTCCTCACAGTCTCGATCGTTAGGAATCCCTCGCTGGCGCGTCGGGTTGGTATGAACCAGGCACACGACTTTCCATGGCCAGCGCTGCCGAGAGCTTGCAACTGGGTCGAAGGCACCACGAGGCCGGACAGCTTGCTCGCGCCGAACAAATCTATCGGCAGATTCTAGAAGCGCAACCCTCCCACGCGGACGCGCTGCAACTGCTCGGCGTGCTGCTACTGCAACTTGGCCGGGCGCAGGAAGCCGTTTCGCTGTTCGAGTTTGCAGCCGCCACCAACCCACGCGATAGCCAGTCGCAATCGAATCTCGGCGCTGCCTATTCCTCGGTGGGGCGTTCGGAGGATGCCTTAGCGGCCATGCGGGGTGCCGTCGAGCTGGCCCCAACGTACCCCGAGGCCCGCTATAACCTGGGCCTGGTGTTGTTCAGGCTTGGTCGACTTGAGGAAGCCGTATCGAGCTACCAGGACTGTCTGCGACTGAACCCCGACTTCGCTGCGGCGCATCGCAATCTGGGTGTCGCGCTTCGCGATCTGGCGCGGCTTGACGAATCGAGGGAGTGTTTCGAACGCACGCGTCGGCTCGAACCCGACCAGGCGGCGTCGCATGTGAATCTGGGCACCGTTCTCAAGGACCAGGGGCATTGCCAGGCGGCGATCGATTGCTACGAAGCGGCGCTGCGGCTGGATCCCGGCAATGCTCAGGCGTTTGTCAGTCGGGCAACCACGCGGTTGGCCATGGGCCAGTTCGCGGCCGGCTGGGCAGACTACGAACACCGCATCGGCTGCCCCGACTATACAACGTTGCGGCTCGATGCGCCGCAGTGGGACGGCACGGAGCTGGCCGGCCGCAGACTATTAGTCCACTGCGAACAAGGCCTAGGTGACACGCTGCAGTTTATTCGCTACGTGAAGCTCATCCGCCAGCGCGGCGGACACGTCGTCGTTGCCGCCCAGCCCGCTCTCATCCCACTATTGTCCCAGGCCAGTTTTGGCCCATTAATCTCCCGAAACGAACCGCTGGGCACGTTTGATGTCCAAGCGCCGCTACTGAGTCTGCCGTATATCTTTGGCACGGAGGTCGATACCATCCCGCGCGAGATACCATATCTGACGGTGGATCGCGAAAGAATCGCCCTGTGGCGAAAGGAAGTCAGCCGCCATGCCGGCTTAAAGATCGGGATTGCGTGGCAAGGTCAATCCAGATTTCGCGGAGATCGCTTGCGATCCATTCCGTTAAAATGCTTTGCTCCGCTGGCCGAGGTGCCGGGCGTGCGGCTATTGAGCCTGCAGAAAGGGCCGGGCAGCGAGCAATTGGCAGAAGTAGACAATCGATTCATGGTCATCGATTTGGCCGGCTGGCTCGACCAAGAGGGTGCCTTTCTGGACACGGCGGCCGTCATGCACAGCCTGGACCTCGTGATCACGAGCGACACCGCCACGGCACACCTGGCCGGAGCCCTGGGTGTGCCAGTCTGGCTGGCGCTCTGTGCGGCGCCGGACTGGCGATGGATGCTCGAGCGGACCGACAGTCCCTGGTATCCGTCGATGCGACTGTTTCGCCAGCGAACCTTAGGCGATTGGCAAGTCGTCTTCGAGAACATGGCAGCCGAGCTTGTCGCAGGTGGGTTGACGCGGTGAGCACAGTCCTCCAAACATTGGCCGCCGCGCACGGACATCACGAGCGCGGCGAAATGGCGCAGGCCGAGGCGCTGTATCGCCAGATTCTCGCAGCCGAGCCGGGCCACGCCGAGACTTGCAATCTGTTGGGCATCCTGGCCCTGCAGACGGGCCGGCCGGCCGATGCCGTCGCGCTGCTCGAGCGAGCCGTCTCCAGTGATGCCAGCATTATTCGTTACCGCGGCAACTTGGGCGCGGCGTACTTTACCGCCAAGCGGTACGAAGATGCTCTCACAACCCTCGAGGCGACTGTTCGCGACGACCCCACGAACCCCGAGGGACATTACAACCTGGCCGCGACTCTAGCCGAGCTCGACCGCTTTGACGAAGCCGAGGTCAGCTACAACCGTTGCCTGCGACTGCAACCCAACCACCGCTCGACGCGCAACAACCTGGGCAACATGCTGCGCGAGCAGGGCCGGTACGACGAAGCGCTCATGCATCTCGATCGAGCGCTGGCAGTCGATCCCAAATCGGCGTATGCCCACTACAACCGCGCATTGGCATGGCTCAGTCTGGGCAGGCTCACCGAGGGTTGGACTGAGTACGAGTGGCGGTGGCACTGCCACGATTTTAAGCCCCGGCATCGGAATCGCCCGCAGTGGGACGGCAGTCCGCTAGAGAATCAAACGCTGCTGGTGCACGCCGAACAGGGGTTGGGCGATACGATTCAGTTTGTCCGCTACTTGCCGGAGGTCCGCCGGCGGTCGCCCACCACGATCGTCGAGGTGCAGCCGAGCGTGATCGGCCTGCTGTGTGAGTCGGGTATAGGCGGGCTGGTTGCGCAGGGATCGCCGTTGCCGCCGTTCGACTTCCAGATTCCAATGGCCAGTCTGCCGTGCGCGCTGGGGACCACTTTCGAGACGATTCCCGCCGATATTCCGTACCTCTCGGCCAATCCTGCTTTGACGGCCGCGTGGCGCGACCATCTGTCGCGTTATCCCACGTTTAAAATTGGAATTGCCTGGCAAGGCAACCCAAGTTATCGAGAAGACCGCTATCGATCGATCCCGGTGAACCAGTTCGCTCCGCTCGCTGACGTGCCCGGCGTGCAATTGTTCAGTCTGCAAAAGGGTCCCGGCCTCGAACAGCTTGCCGGTGCAAAACAGGCGCTGCGAATCATTGACCTGGGAACTCACATCGACGAAAGCACCGGACCGTTTCTGGACACAGTGGCGATCATGAAGAACCTCGACCTGGTCATCACCTCCGACACGGTGCCGGCACACCTGGCAGGCGCACTGGGCGTCAACGTGTGGGTCGCTCTGCGCCGGGGGCCCGACTGGCGCTGGTTGGCGACTGGCGACACGAGTCCCTGGTACCCGACGATGCGGCTGTTCCGCCAGCAGCAGCTCGGCGACTGGCCGCAAGTTTTTCGCGACATGGCTGACGAACTCAGGCGAATCGTCTCAGGGGGAGTCGCGTGACCACGGTCTCCGAAGCCTTTCAGGCGGCGTTTGCCCATCACCAGCGTGGAGAGCTGGCACAGGCGCAGACCATCTACCGTCAGATTCTCGACGCCGAGCCCCAACATGCCGACGTGTGGCACCTGCTGGGACTTGTCGCCCATCAGGAAGGGCGGAACGATGAGGCTGTGAACTCGATTTTGCGGGCGATCAGTCTCAACGACGCTCAGCCGGCATATCACAACCACCTGGGCGCGGTGTACGCCGTGGTTGGAGAGTTGGAAAAGGCCGAGGCGAGCTTTCGCCGTGCCCTCGAACTCTCGCCGTCCGATGCCCAGGTGCACTACAACCTGGCCGCGTTGCTGAATCTGCGAGGCGATCCGCAGGCGGCCATCGATCATTACCGCCGCGCCGTCGAGTTCAACCCGCGGCTGGCCGAAGCCCACTTCAATCTCGGCAATTTGCTGCGCGATCGAGAAGAGTGGCCAGCAGCCCAGCGCGCCTACCTGGCAGCGATTGCCGCGCGGCCGAATTACGTCAAGGCACTGATGAGCATGGCCGCCGTGTGCGCCAACCAAGGCAAGATCGCTGAGGCTGAAGATGCCTGGCGTCAGGTGACTCACATCGACCAGCGGCACGTCGAGGCGCGCTTACGGCTCGGCTCGTCGCTGCAATCCAAGGGTCGCCTTGAAGAAGCCGCCGGCTGGCTGAGGGCCGCCATCCTTCTGGACCCGCGGCACTTCGAAGCTCAGAACAATCTGGGCTGCGTGTATCGAGGTCTCGGCCAGTTGGACCAGGCCGAGACGTGCTTTCGTCTGGCCTTGGACGCCAAAAGCGACTTTGCCGAAGCGTACAACAACCTTGGATCCGTCTTGCAAGGCAAGAAAGATTACGCCGGCGCAGAAGCATGCCTGCAAAAAGCCATCGAGCTGCGGCCCGACCTGGCCGGGGCCTACAACAACCTGGGCACCGTGTTGCAAAGTCAAAAGCAGTACGAGGCCGCGACCGAACAATATCGACGCGCGTTGGCAATGCAGCCGGACTCCGCCGAGACCCTCACCAACCTGGGTTCATGCCTTGCCGAGCAAGGCAAGATTGACGAGGCAGTCGACTGTCTGCGCCAGGCAGCAACGCTCGATCCAACGTTGGCGTTGGCTCGCTACAGCCTCGGCGCCGCCCTGCATCTGGCGCAGCGCACCGATGAGGCACTCGATCAGTACGGCGAAGCAATCCGACTTCAAAACGATTACGCCGAGGCGTATTACAAGCGCTCCTTTGTGCACTTGAGTCGCGGCGATTTTCTGCCGGGTTGGCGCGACTACGACTGGCGATTCAAGTGCAAAGAGTACAAGGGCCGCCGCCACGATGCGCCGCGGTGGGATGGATCGCCTTTGGAGGGCCGCACGCTCCTGGTTTACTCCGAGCAAGGGTTTGGCGACACGCTGCAATTCATTCGTTTCCTGCCGGCCGTCTTGGCACGCGGAGGCAATGTGTTTGTCGAGGTGCAACCGGCGCTGGTGCCATTGCTGCGCGCGTCTGGGTTTTCAGGCGTGATTGGCGGCGGCACTCAGTTGCCGCGGTTCGACTTGCAGATTCCACTGTTGAGCTTGCCGGGCGTTTTTGGCACGACGGTGGACACGGTTCCCGCCCCGGTCCACTACCTGGCCGCTGATCCCAAGCTGCTCAAAAGCTGGCGCGCCCGATTGCGCGACGTGCCGGGATTCAAGGTCGGCATCGTGTGGCAAGGCAACGCCGCCTACACTTTCGATCAGTTCCGCTCCATCCCCTTGGCCAACTACACGCCGCTGGCCGAAGTCGCAGGCGTGCAGCTCGTAAGTCTGCAGAAGCACGCGGGCGTGGAGCAACTGGCCGCGCTGGGCGGCACCGTGATGGACTTAGGCAGTGCGCTCGACTGCCAAGGCGGTGCATTCATGGATACGGCTGCCGTCATGTGCAATTTGGACTTGGTCATCACGTCCGACACGGCAGCCGCGCACCTGGCCGGCGGGCTGGGCGCGAATGTGTGGGTCGCCCTATCGGCGGCGCCGGAATGGCGCTGGATGAACGACCGTGCGGACAGTCCCTGGTATCCAACGATGCGTCTGTTTCGGCAGTCAAAGCTGGGGGATTGGGCAAGCGTCTTTTGTAGAATGAAGAGCGAGCTGGCGAAGCTCGCCGGCGCCTCCCTGTACGCCGACTAACATCGCTTCGGCCGCGATCTGTCGCCACTAGCAACATGCCGTTTCAATCCGGATGGGTTACATTGATCGGTTGAGGTTATCGCTGGAGTCTGGAGGATCAACGTGGCCGACTTCCCACCATTCAACCGACAGAAGACGTGCCGCCACGGGCTGATGTTGTACAACGTACACGACAAATACATTGGCCGCTCGCTCGACATTTATGGCGAGTATTCCGAGGGGGAGGTCGAGGTGTTCGGCCAGATTGTTCGGCCGGGCGGTGTCGTCGTCG
>CAZUPX010000686.1:0-1972 GCA_964622155.1 uncultured Planctomycetaceae bacterium
GACGACGCAGGCAACATCGCGGTCCACCCGTGCGGCGCGCTGCCGATTCGCATGCGCGGCCAGGGACGCATCCCCATGGACGGCGCCAGTGGCGAGAACGATTGGGCGGGGATGATTCCGCGCGGCCGGCTGCCGCTGTCGATCAATCCCAAGGAGCACTTTGTCGCTTCGGCCAACAATCGTGCCGCGCCAATGGATTATCCGCTCTACCTGGGTTGGATGTGGGACGTCAACTATCGCATCCGCCGCATCCACGACATGCTCTCGAAGGCCAAAGGTCTGACCGTCGACTCGATGCAGGCCATTCAGACCGACGCCCACGACAAGGCGGCCGAACGCTTTGTGCCGATCGTGGTTGAAGCGTTGGCCCAATCGGGACCGATGGATCCGGCCGCCGAGCAGGCGCTTGCACAATTGAAACGGTGGGACTTCGTCGCCAACACGCAGGCCGTGGGGCCTGTGATTTGGCTCCGCTGGTTGCAGCATTATCGCCGCGCGGTCTGGGACGACGAGTTTGCCGCTCGCGCCATCCAGCAGCCCGGCGGCTCCTGGGGCTTCAGTGGAGTGAACCATCGTGAGCCGATGCTGGAAGTGCTGGAGTACATGACGCGCGAGGTGCCCAACTCGCAATGGTTTGACGACCGGGCAACTCCCAACCGCGAAACGCGCGACGAGATCATCCGCCAGTCGTTCACATCGGCGGTCGTGTCATTGGTGAAAGATTTTGGCACGGACCTGAGCAAATGGCGGTGGGGCAACATCAACAAGCTGCACATCAACTCGCTCACCGAGCAGCCGCAGCTTGCGCGAGACGGCGGCGGCGTGGTGGGCACCGAGTTCACGGTCAACCCCGGCAGCGACATTGGCACGGTTGGCGGCGGTGCATCGTGGCGGATGATCGTCGACTTGGCGCGGCTCGATCGCTCCGTGGGCGTCTATCCCGGCGGACAGAGCGAGGACCCGGCGAGCCCGCTGTACGACGATCAGATGCCGTTGTGGGCCAATGGGAAGTACTTGCCGATCAACATGGTCGATCGGGCGCGGCTTACGACAGGTGGCAAAACGACGACACTGGTGTTCGTTCCTTGATCAGGGAAGAAGCTAGCCACCGAGGACGCCGAGGTTACAGAGAGTGATCTTGCCTTTGAGAATTATTTCTTTCCTCTCATCTCGGTGTTCTCCGAGATCTCTGTGGCTAAATCCGCCTCGTCGTGCCCTGTTTTTCTTGCAGCGTGGGGTTGAAAAGAGTAAGGTAACATAGGTCATTCCAACCCCGCCGCGCCGTTTTGTCGGCGACCCGCCATGGACAAGAGAGCGATCAAGCCCGAGCACTTGCGATTCTCGCGACGCACCGCCGTGCAGGCCGGGGCGCTGGGGTTGTTGAATCTGGGCATGAATCATTTGGCCGGCTTGCGGGCAATGGCCGCGCCGGCGGAAGCTGCCGCGGCGGCCGCGCCGAAGGCCAGGGCGGTCATCTATATCTTTCTCTCCGGCGGGCTGGCACAGCACGACAGCTTCGACATGAAGCCGGATGCGCCGGACGGCATTCGCGGCGAGTTCAATCCGATCGCCACGCGCACGCCGGGCATTCAGATCTGCGAGCACCTGCCGATGCTGGCCGCGCGGAGCCACCTGTGGGCCATCGTGCGGTCGATGGCTCACGGCTATCCGGAACACTCGTCCGGCCACCTGCTGATGCTCACCGGCCGCTCGCAGTTGCCCGTCGGTTTTGACGGCTCGAAGCCCAAGCCGACCGATTGGCCGTCGATGGCGGCGGTGGCCAACGCCGTTTGTCCGCCGCGCAACAACGTGCCGCCGGCCGTCGTGCTGCCCGAGATCTTGATTCACCGCGAGGGTCGGGTGACCGGTGACGAGAAAGACGGGCGCGAACAGGGGGAGCCCTCCGAGTGCCGGAACGCCGTAGAAGAACGAGTGTCGCGTCGGCCAGTAGATGTTGCTGTCGAGGAGACTG
>CAZUPX010000687.1:0-4563 GCA_964622155.1 uncultured Planctomycetaceae bacterium
TGCTAGCTGCTCGGCTCGTGTGCGTAAAGAACCATCCATGCGTCAGTCTCCGATTCAGGAAAAGGTTACAAAAATTACCCATTCCTGCTAGCTGACACAAGATTCCTTACAGGGCCAGAGTGGTTGGTGGTTAGTTGTTCGTGGTTCGTGTGTCATGTATTGCAGCGCCTTCGGCCTACAGCCTACAGCCTCAGGCCTATTCTCCTTTGTGTCTTGGTGGTTCAATTCCTCGTCATTCCCATCCACGCGGACGAGACGCTGGACATGGAGGGCCAGGAGAATCCCTCCCCGGCGCGCCGGGGTCGGGCTAGTGTTTCGGCGGACGAGACGCGGCCGACTTCTTCGTTCCCTAACCCCCAACCCCTAGCCCCCAACCCCCACTCAATAAACGTCCTGGTGATCTGCGCCGACGATCATGCGGCCTACGTCAGCGGCGCGTACGGCAATCGGCTGGTGCGAACGCCGAACATCGACCGCCTGGCGGCCGGCGGCATCGTGTTCGAGCGGGCATATTGCAACTCGCCCGTGTGCACCGCCTCGCGGCAGTCGTTTTTGACGGGCCGCTATCCGCGCACGATCGGCGTTACGCGCCTGGAGACGCCATTGCCCGAGAGCGAAGTCACGATGGCCGACACGCTGCGCGCCAGCGGCTTCGATACCGCGGCCATCGGCAAGATGCACTTCAATAGCGACCTGGCCCACGGGTTCGACCTGCGCGTTGATCTGCCCGACTATCGCAAGTGGCTGGCGGAACAGGGGGCTGAGACGCTGCCGGCGGGCGTGGCGGTGCAGCCGCCGTGGCGGCCGTTTCGCGATCCGGCCAGCGTGTGGCTCAACAGCGAGTGCCGGCCGGTCGATCTGAGCGAAGCACGCATGGACGGCACGTACCTGGCCGCTCGGGCAGCCGAGTATCTGCAAGCGCCGCGCGACAAGCCTTACTATCTGGTGGTCAGTCTGTACGAGCCGCACTCGCCGTTCCGCTTTCCGCTCGAATTTCGCGGCCGTCACCGTGCAGGCGAGTTTCCAGTGCCGGAGGTCGGGCCCGAGGATGACGGGCAGATTCCGGCCGTGTTCCGCGACCTGACCGACGTGCAGAAGCAGGGCATCGCGGCGGCGTATTACACGTCGGTCGAGTTCACGGACCGGTGCGTGGGCGTGGTGCTCGACGCGCTTGCGCGATCCGGCAAAGCCCGGGTCACGCTGGTCATTTACCTGGGCGACCACGGCTACATGCTGGGCCAGCACGGGCGGTTCGAGAAGCACACCAGCTATGAGGAGGCCGTGCGGGTGCCGCTGGTGATGCGACTGCCGCAGCGGATCGCGGCCGGTCGGCGGTCGGGCGTGTTCGTGGAGCTGGTCGACCTGGTGCCGACGGTTTATGAGCTGTGCGGTGCGAAGCCAGCGACCTCGCCGCAGGGGCGGAGCCTGTCGGGCGTGCTGTTCGATCGTGCGACGAAGCATCGCGAGCATGTGATTGTCGAGTACGCGCCCAACGAGGAGGTGATGATTCGCGACGAGCGGTGGAAGCTGGTGTTCGAGCGGGGAGTCGAGCGGCGGACAGACGGCTACGACACGGCTCGCCCGCTGGTGCCACACCGGCTTCGACTGTACGACCTGCAACATGACCTGGCGGAAATGAAGAATGTCGCCGCTGACGCTGCCAACCGGGCGACGATGAAGCGCCTGACCGACCTGCTGGTCGAACATCTGGTGCGCACGGCGCGGCAGCCGGAGCTGATTCCCAAGGGCGCGGACGCGATGGCGGTGCTCGATTTCTGCGTGCAATCGCGCGACGTGCGATGATGAGGCCGCAGGCGTCTCCTCACACTAGCCCGACGCGGCCCCCGAAGGGGGCCAAGGTGTGTAGCCTGGGGCGCAAAGCCCCAGGTGACCGTTTGCAAAATTCCCTTTCGTAAGCCCCGAGAGGGGCGACGTATGATGCCGCCCCGTTGGGGCTCGCAAGGGTTCATTTGGATCGCGAACCTGGGGCTAGGGCGCCCCAGGCTACATTCCTGCGCCCCGTCGGGGCGGGACTGAGACCGCATCGACATTGCGACCTGCACACCAGCCCGAAGCGCAACAGCATTATGCAAGTGCTATTGGAGTAGAATGATCGGAGTCAAATCAATTGTCCCCAACGCTGAAGGAGTGCAACATGTAAGCCCAGGGCAACGCCCTGTGGTTCGAGTGCCCGCAGCGCGCAGTAGCCCTGTAAGGGCGACACATCCCAAGTGCCGGTATCGCCCCTTCAGGGCTGCGTGTGTTCCGCGGTCCATCGTTCCCCAGGGCGTTGCCCTGAGCTGTTTTGTTGAAGGCCTTCGGCGTTGCCGCAGACAACTCCATGCCAGCACTTGCATAACGTTGGCAAGCGAGGGACGAACCGCACATCACGCTTGAAGCGCACTTCGGGCTAGTGGATGCGGACCAGGCGGACGCCGGCCAATCGCACGAGGCGGAGCGTGACAAAAATGCTGGCGAAGTAGCCCAGTGAAGTCAACGATGACTCGCGGACGGCCGCCCAGTTGTGAGGTTCGCCGAAGTACCGTTCAAATGCCCACAGGAGAGCACAGCCGGCGATGACCGAGCTGACGGCCGCCAACCGCACGCCGTTTCGCCGGTCGAACGTCAAGGCGAGCCACACGACGGGCGGCGCCAACAGTGACGCCCCACAGGCGGTCAGCCCGAAGGGGATCATATCGAGCACGAAGTCGCGGTCGGCAAGTATCTCATAGTTCACCATTCCGCGGCTGGTGGCCAATACCATGCCCGTCAGGGCCGTCAGCACAAGCAGGTCGCGGATTGTGAATTTCACGCGGCGCGTGTCGGTAAGCGCTTGGCTCGCCTCGACCGCGCGCCACCTGGCGATCCGGCGCAACGGGCCAAAGACGGCCCACGCGACCATGAAGAACCCGACCTCAGCTTCCCAGAGACCGGTGCGAATTGCGGACTCGATATTAAAGAAATCAGTGCCCCGCCGCGGTATCAGATAATCGGGTGCGAAACAGAGGAGAGTCAAGATCAAGAGTGAGCGCGGCAGTCGGATCAGAATATGTGCGTTGCCGAGGGCGACCCAAAGGGCCAACAGCACGCTCTGCGAGAACATGACCGCCGGCAGAACCGTGGCAATCAATTCCTGCCCGGAAAATGGCCGCAGATCGTCCGTCAAACGAAAGGCGAGGTTGTTGGTGGCGTGCAGGATTGCGACGGCCCCCAGGCAAATCCAGCGGCGAACTTGCTCTCGTTCCACTCGACCCGACCTCAGGGCAAGAACGTGAAATCGTTGGCCCCATCTTCAGTTATGCCGGACGGACCGACAAGCTAGCTGGACAATGCACCCGCCGACGCTGGCATTCACTCGGAATGATCTGGCCGAGTACAATTCTCCGTCCCGAGCCGGCCTCACAGAGGCCAGTTACAGTCGTGAAGGAACAAAAGCATGCGGCGCCGAGTTGCGGTAGTTCTGTTGTTCGCTCTGGTGATCGAAGCGGTGCCGCGGGCGCGGGCCGATGACGATTTTCTGACGGGCATGTCGACCGTTGTCACGCGCGAGGTACGCAAGCAGCTCAAGGATAAGAAAAGTCCGTTCACCGTGGGGCCGATGAAGGGCCAGCTTCAGGCCGTTGAGCCCCAGCAGTACTTGCAGGTGGAGGTGACGGGCTTTGAGCTGGACGACGACGTGCTGCAGGCGACAGCGACGCTCAAAGGTCGCTTCCAAGTCGACGGCAAGGCGGATGGCGAAACCGACGTGAGTGCGGTCTTCGACGTCAGTTGCTCGGTGGTGGTTGACGTGAAGTTCATTAAGGAGGGGGACAAGTTCTTCGTCGAGCCGACAGTCAAGGACATGGACCTGGGCCTGACGGTGCTGGAGATTTCGCGCTCGGACCTGCAAGGGGGCGAGGACTTCTTTTCGAGCCTGGTCCTGGCGGCGTTCAAAAGGAATAAAGGCCAGGTCATGGCCGAGATCAACAAACGGGTCGGCAAGCGGCCATTCTGAGAAACGCGGCGACCAACCACGATGCCTCGATTCTGGCAAATTGCCCTGGCCATCGTGACTGCGATGTGGCTCGCACCGCAGGGCGCGGCGCAAGACAATCCCGTGCTGCGCGAGCGGCTTGAGCAAAAGATTGTCGAGGAGCTGTCGACGCACAACTCGCAGGAGAGTGCCTGGTTCAATGAACGATCGGTCAACAAGGAAAGTTGGACCAAGGGAAAACTCCTGGGTCGGCCGATCCGGATGGCAAGCTGGACCGAGGAGACGAAGACCTGGGTGTGGTTGGAAGACCCGGCCAGGTCGTTGTCGCTTGATCTGAAAGCGCTCGGCATTCGCAACGGCCGGGTCGAGTTTTCCCTCACCGCTCGAGGCCACGCGCGCTTCAAAGCCTCGCGCCGGATTCCCAAGCTGGCCAAGGCGGCCGTCGGCGGAGTGATGGACATCGACATCGAGATTGCCGGTTCGGCGGCAATCGCGGTAGGCGGCCTGACCGACAGCAAGATCGCAACGTTCACCGGGCGGCTGCACGATCTGCGGTTCAACAACGACGCGGCCCATCCGTTCGAAGACCT
>CAZUPX010000688.1:0-14627 GCA_964622155.1 uncultured Planctomycetaceae bacterium
GCCGGGCGGATCGGCCCAGGCGTCGGTAAGCCGATAGTCCATCGCCTTCATGCCGGTGGTGTTTTGGTACCCGAGATAGGTGACTTGGATCGGTGCCGGCTTGCGAGCGAACATCCTAAGCCGGTTGCCACCAATATGCCCACACAGATCGACGAGGATGTCGATGCGGTCATCACGAATCGCCTGAGCGACCCGCTCATCACTGTGTCCGATGATGTCTCGCCAACGGTCCGCGTAAGCCTGAAGTCGCAATGTTGCGTCGTCGCGCAGCGCCTCGCCGACATCGGAATAGCAGAAGATTTCGAAGGCCGAATGGTCGTGCGAGGCCAATATCGGCTCGCTAAAGTAATTCACTGCATGCTCTCTGAAGTACGGCGAGACGTATGCCACGCGCAGGCGGCGATCCGTGCGGCGATCCGCGAAGTGCGGCATGCTGTTCGCCGTCAGTGGATCGGCGTGCCTCTCGGCCCAGAGGCGGTGCTCGGCAAACACGCTCGCCGGGTCGGAGGTCGGCTCGAAATTCAGCGCAAACAAGAGCATGGAGTGTCCTTGATCGTCCGCGGGGCCCAGGCGAATCGCGGTGCGATAGGAACCGATGGCCTCGGTGAGTCGGCCTTGCTGAAAGAGAGCGACGCCCAGAATGGAATGACCCACGACCGCGCCAGGATCGACTTCAACGGCCTTGCGAGCGGCTCGTTCGGCCTCGTCGACGGATCCCAGGTCTATCCACGCGGTGGCGACGTTCGCATGCGCCCCGGCGTCGCCAGGATCCAGCCGCGCCGCGGCTTGGAATTCCTTAAGAGCCGCGGGCGCACGTCCGCATTGCCGCAGCGCAACGCCCAAATTGTAGTGGGCGGTCGCGTAATCCGGCCTGATCAAAAGCGCCGCGCGATACTCGGCAATTGCGCGATCAAACAGCCCTTCACCGCGCAGCGCGTTGCCCAGATTGTTGTGCGCTTCAACCAGGTCGGGTTTGAGCCGCAGCGCTTCGGCGAAGCAGGCACAGGCTTCCGCTGTTCGCTGCATCCGCAGCACGAGCGCGCCCAGATTGTTGTGTCCTTCATAAAAATTGGGGGCCACACGCACCGATTCGCGCAGCGACGCCTCGGCTTCGGCCAGCGCGCCTTGTGCTTCGAACGCAGCGGCCAGGCTGCTCAACGCCAACGCATAGTCGGGCTTGAGGACCAGCGCCACTCGGTAGGCAGCGATCGCGGCGTCGGTCCGCCCTTGCGCCCGCAGCGCTCTGCCCAGAGCGTGATGAAACGTCGGCTCGCGGCCGTCGACCTCGATGGCCTGAGTCAGCATCCGAACCGCGTCGTCAAACCGCCCTTTTTCATGTTCGATCCGACCGAGCAAGTACAGCGCGTCCGCATGTCGCGGGTCAACATCGAGAATCTGTCGATAGATCGCCGCCGCCTCGTCCGCGCGGCCCCCTTGGTGATGAGCAACAGCGGTCTCGATCGCTTCGGACAGCGGGATTGACCGTGACATAGGCGTTGCTAGCGGCAAAATGGAGACGAAGGGGCTCGAACCCTCAACCCCCGCCTTGCAAAGGCGGTGCTCTCCCAATTGAGCTACGTCCCCGCGAAACAGGCCGGATGCGGCAGGCTGTAGGCCTTAGGCTGTGGGTAGGAAACGAAGGCACGGCCAGAGAATCCCTATTTCCTCCAGCCTACGGCCTATAGCCTCAAGCCTGTCGGCGAAAAATGGGCGCACGAAGATTCGAACTTCGGACCTCGTCCTTATCAGGGACGCGCTCTAAACCAACTGAGCTATGCGCCCGGGGCACGGGGGTTACGCCCCTGAGTGAGTAGCGTATTCTTAAGCCTTGCGTGCTGGCTGTCAATTGACGGCAATTCCCAACTCTACCACACCAGTCTGACACGACGGACCGACCTGGGGTGAGGGAGTTTGCCCAGAAGACGGCCTCGCTAGCAACCGAGAACCATTGCGTCGGTCATCCCGTCGCCGCGTCCCCCTTTGTGGGCAAGCCCCCATTGTCGGAGTGCGCCCGCGGTGTGGTGCAATCGCGCGAGCCAAGCTCGCATCGACAGCGGGTTTATCTGCTTTGGCACGCCTCCCCCGTCGCGATGCCATCAAAGTCCGTGCGAGCGTCAGAATCGGAATAAATTCTCACCTTCGCTGCGCGTTAGAGCCGAAAACAAACAGCGCGGCAAGGTCCGCGCGGGCCTTGGAAGCGGATGTGCAACTTGTACGAGGACTTTCGTCGATGGTCATTGAATTTCACAAGCATGGTTGGGCCGGCTTGTTCCTTTGCCTCGCGATGAGCGGCTCCACGGCGCTGGCAGCCGAGGCGCCGTCGGCCGAAAATGCACTAGGGCAATATAATCCCGTGCAGCGCGACGTGCAGATCGATCGGCCCGATGGGGCCGAGTTGCCCAAGTGCACGGTCAAGGCCGAAAAGATCGGCAGCGGCACCGGATGGGTTATCCGCGACGGCAACGGCCAAACCTTGCGCAAGTTCGTCGACACCAATGGCGACAACCGCGTTGACATGTGGTGTTATTTCCGCGAAGGCGTTGAGGTGTATCGCGACATCGACTCCAACTTCAACAAAAAGGGCGATCAATTCCGCTGGCTCAATACGGCCGGCAGCCGACACGGCATCGACACGAACGAGGACGGCAAGATCGATGCCTGGGAATCGATTTCGGCCGAAGAAGCGACCGCCGAGTTGGTGGCCGCGCTGCGCGATCGCGACCGGGCCCGCTTCGAATGCTTGCTGCTATCGATCAAGGAATTGAAGGCCCTGGGGTTGGGCAAGGCCAAAACCGACCTTTTGGCCAGAAAAATCGAGCTGGCGCCGTCGGCCTTCAACACTCTGGCCAGCCAGCAAAAGGTGATCACGGCCGATACCAAATGGGTCTCGTTCGGCGGCAATCAGCCGGGCTTGGTACCGGCGGGTTGGGAAGAGTCGACCGCCGACCTGTTGGTGTATGAGAACGTGGCGGCGATGGTCGAAACCGACAGTAAGGCACAAGCCATCAATGTCGGCACGCTGATCAAGGTCAAGGACACCTGGCGACTGATCGAAGTTCCGGAAGTAATCGAAGAAACCGCGGCCGCTACCGAGCCCAAAACGTTTTTCTTCACTGCCGCGCGCGGCGAGCGGGCCGACCAACAGGTGGCCAAACCGACCGACAAAGCCCAGCAAATGATGGAAGAGCTGCGCAAGCTCGACGTGGCCGAGAGCACACCCCAGCAGCACGAACGGCGGGCCCAATTGCTCGAGCAGTTGGCCGAAGATGCCGACGCCGAGCAACGCGGCCAGTGGTATCGGCAGTTGGCCGATACGCTCAGCGCCGCGGTGCAAAACGGCAGCTATGCCGACGGCATTGAGCGGCTCAAGGCTCTGCACGAAAGGATCGCGGCCGAGGGCAAGGATCCCGAGCTGGCGTTCTACGTACAGTACCGCTGGATGACGGCCGACCACGTGCAAAAGCTGGCCGTGCCGGATGCTCCCTTTGGCAAGATCCAAACGCAATGGGTCGAGGATCTAGAAAAGTTCGTGGAAGCAGCCAAGGCCTTTCCCGACTCGGTCGACGCACTGCTGGAATTGGCCATCGCGCAAGAGTTCAGCGAGGACGAAGCCAAGGCCGTCCAATGGTACGACGTGATCCTCAAAAGCGCGCCGGCCGGCTCACCGATCCATCGCAAGGCCGAAGGCGCCAAGCGGCGACTGCAGTCGGTCGGCAGCATCATTCGTCTCGCCGCCAAAGCGGTCGACGGACAACCGTTCGATCTGGCGAAACTCAAGGGCAAGGTCGTCGTGATCCAGTACTGGGCCACCTGGTGCGAGCCGTGCAAGGCCGACATGCCGCTGCTCAAGGATCTCCGGGCCCGGTTCAAGGGAGCGTTCGAAGTGGTGGGTGTGTGCCTGGACAACGACAACAAGGAAATGCTGACGTTCCTACAAGAAAACGACCCGCGCTGGCCACAGCTCTTTGAGCCAGGGGGCTTGGAAAGCCGGCTGGCCCTGGAAATGGGCATTCAGACGCTGCCGACCATGATCCTGATCGACAAGCAGGGGAAAGTCATGGACCGGAATATCCGCTCGCAGTCACTCGAAAGCGAAGTGAAGAAGCTGCTCAAGTAGTGATCCGCTTGCTTCCGCCCGCTTGACGCTGAACTGAGAACGAAAAAGGCCGCGCGGGGGCGCGGCCTTTCTGTTCTAGCCGAGTGGTTTTTCCCTACCAACTCCAGTGCTTGTTGCGGCGCTGATGCCTGCCGGGGACCGAAGAGCCGGCTGTCTTCGATGTGCGGCGGCGTGTGGATCGTGATGCCCGCGGAGTTCGCGGACGCGGTGCATTGCCGAATCTTCGCCGAGATTCCTCATTGTCCACGTCTGGTTCGTCGTTTTGCATTAGCTTCCTCACGCTTCGTTAGAGTGCGGTATGTCCGAATGACGGCCGCCTTGATTGCAAGGGACGTGCCCGGCGGACAATTTCTCCCCCACGAGTGGCTAGCCTGCTTTCTCCCTGACAGCGCAACTTCAAAGTGCTGCTAGCTTTCGCACGCGCGAAACGGCTTCTTGCTCTTACACCAACGAGTTCCCCAGCGTCAGTCACTGACCGACCGACACACAAAGATGGTGACCACTCTCACCAATTTGGTGAAACGTGCGCAAAGCACGCCATCGACAGCGAGGGCGTGAAGCCGGCGCGCATTCTCGCTAACAGCGCGCTCGCTGCCCGGTGGCAGGCTTGCAAAAAGTGCAAACCACCCCCACTCCCGGTGCATAGATCGACTACACCGGGCGGCCGCTTAGAGCCGCGGTTAAATTATTTAAGTTATTTCGGACACATAACTTACATCGCCAGCGCAATCCACCGGATTGCCGCGCGGCACACGAGTCGCAAGGACGCACAGGTGTGCACACTCAGCAATCCGAATGAATCGGTTGCTCGCGAGTCCGTTAGTTGTCTGCGAAGGGATTCACGGAGACTTACGCGAATGACGTACCCAGAAGATGCCTTTTTTGTTTGCGTGCTTGGAATTATCCAAATTGCCGGGCTTGTCAGTGCATGGTGGGCTCGCCTCAACGAGGGTTCGCATCACCAGGCATTGAGCCAGTGGCTGTTTTTCGCGTTCCTGGCGTTGCTCGGAGCTACCACGATGACCTCGCTGGTTTTGGACGCTCGATACTGGTTGACGTCTGGGACAACGCTGTCAGTCATGGTGCTGGCGGCGGTTTGGGACTTTCGCCCGACGCCGGGGGCCGGCCCGGCTGGACCGCGGGGGCTGCCAAATAGCCCCCATCTAGCCTGAGCTACCTACGCCGTCTTGCGTCTGGTCGGTAGCCACGCGAAAGCTTGGGCGCAAAGATCCTCAAAACCGGAAAAAAGCTCCCCTTCGGCACAACCGGCAACCGACTTCTATAGTCAGGTGGATTGCCGGATGAATGCCTGCGCCGCTTCGGTGTCTGGCGCCTGCGCAAGAGCGAGCATTCCACTGCAGTCCTCGGCCACTCGGCGGGACATGCGAGAAACGCATTTTCGGTGGTTCGTCGAGATCCGCCGTCTGCGATGTCGAAGCGACCAGACACAAATCCGGCACATGATTGTGCGTTTGAACTTACCGAGGAGGGGGGACCATGCGAGCTATTTTCTCGAGTCTGGCGGTCGCCGCGATCGCGGCTCTGGCGCCGGCTGTCACGCTGGCGGGAGAGCAAGAGGACAAAGCGGCGGCCGAGCAGATCGCAACCCTGTTACGCGACAGCGGCCAAATGCAAAACTACAGCGTGGGCGTGAAGTACAAGAACGGCACGGTTTGGCTATCGGGCAAGGTCGCCAACGATCGCCAACTGCAGGCCGCCTTGCAGGTGGTCAGCGATATTGAAGGCGTCCAACAGATCGTCAACAACATGTCGGTCGCATCGAAGGCGAGCGGAGGGTTGAAACAGCCGCTGGGCAGTAAGTCTTCGGCACGTCACACTTCGGCCACCAGCGCCGATAGCGGTCAATCCATGTTGGCTGGCGGCGCCGAACAGGCAGCCAACACAAACGGCGAGGCAACTCCAGCCGGATATCAAAGGCTGGCGGCTCGCCGTGCGGCCCGCTTGGGTCCGTCGGCCGCGGTCTACGCCCAGGCCGGCGGCAACAGCGGAGTACAGCCCGCCGCCTACGATCAGCCGCACATGCCCAACTATGCATGGCCCAGTTACGCCGCTCATCCCAACTACGCGGCGGTAACATATCCCAAGCAGTATTCACCGACGGCCTGGCCATTCATTGGCCCGTTCTATCCCTATCCCCAGGTCCCACTTGGTTGGCGCAAGGTGAGCCTGGAATGGGACGATGGCTGGTGGTTCTTGGACTTCCAAGACCGCAATCACCACTAGGCCTCGATCCGGCGACGGATTGCTAGCGAATCTGGAAATCTCAAGCCCCGGCTGCTCTCCAAGAGCGGCTCGGGGCTTTTTCATTGGGACTTGCGCGATTGATGCGTGTCGCGAGCTTGCAGGGGGGACCCTTTTTTCCGCAAAACCGGAAAATCTTGCAAGTTTGCTACAAACTCACACGATAACTACGGCTAGGGTCAGTCTCGGCTGATGGCGTCTCGCGCGCCGTTACGGCAAGAGTTCAAGGAACGAATTATGGCCATCAAGACTTCCGGCTTCCTGGGAATGCTCGTGTTAGGCGTGGCCATGCTCTCCAGCATGGGCTGCGGCGGCATCGCGGGACCCAACCTGGGCGTCTTTGGCATCCCCATACCCATCAGCCCGTACTTTCAGGATCGCAAGGAAGACGAGTTTTGGGTCAACGAACGCTACGACCGCGTGCCCATTTTGGGCCCGCTCACCTCGGGTGGTCCGGTGCTGGCACTCGATCCGCCGAGCGACGACGAGATCATGCGGGCACTTGAGCGGGCCCATCCGGTCGAGGGTGGTTTGCCCCTGTTGCACGAAGTTCAGCGGAACAACGTCCGCATTATCAAGGACAAGATCGCCGACTTTGTCGATCCACCCCGGTTCTATCCGTTGATCGGACCGGCACAACAGCATCACGCGCACTACAAATGCACGGTGTACTACACCAACGTGACGCGCGTTGGCTGGCCACTGCCGCACACACTCAAGGATGAGGACGCTCGCGAAGTCATCTACGTCGACCACAACCACTTTCACATGGTTGGCAACGTCGACACGGGTGCGTCGGCCGACTTCTAGCCTCGTGCCTCAATCGGGCGAGACCCTGGAGAGCCAACGTGCCAGCGTGGCTAGCACACAACGCCGCTGTTGGTGCGTTGCTGGCAACCTAGACGTGCTTTCCGCCAAGCCAAGCGGCCTTGTGACACTGTCAGGCGCGCCGTTACCATTGGCCGCCCAAAACTGGGGGAATTGTCCCGAAAACAGGCCCGGACACGATGCGTCCATTCACTGTGACGCTTGCGCTAGTCGCGAGCGTTCTGATCGCGCCGGGCCAGACCGACGCGTCGTCGCCCGACGACGCGTTTGCGGCAGCCGCGGCTCACTACGCCGCCGAACGTTGGGACCAGGCGAGCGCTGGGTTCGACGCTTTGCTGCGGGCACACCCCGACCATCCGCGAGCTTCCCAAGCGCGGTTCTATTGTGGCGAAGCGCTGGCTCAGGCCGGCCGACACGCTGAAGCCCGTCAGCAGTTCGTCGAATTGCTCAGTGTGGCACCTCAGGGCCGCTATGCAAAGCAGGCACAGTTCCGCAGCGCGGAGGCAGCCTTTCTAGGTGGCGATACAGCCGCGGCCCGCCGCGAGCTCGAGGCATTTGTCGATCGTTTTGGCGATGACGAGCTAACCGCCTACGCGCTTGAGCACTTGGGCAACCTTGAATTGCGCGGCGACAACCCGCGAGCGGCGCGAAAATGGTTTACCGTTGCGACGGATCGTTTCAACGGCGGCCCTTTGGCGGATGAGTGCCGCTTGGGGCTGGCCGAAGCGGCGTATGCACTGGGCGACATGCAAGAGGCCGCTGGCGCGTTTGCGGCACTTGCCGCGGGCGGCAAATCCAAAGAGCTGATCGCCCGCGGTCATTCGGGGCTTGGGTGGTCCCGCTATAAGAATGGAGATTGGGCGGGCGCTGCCGAGGCATTTGGTCGGTTGCTGGACGACTGCCCGGAAAGCGCGCCGGCGAGCGAAGCGACGTTGCTGCGTGCCAGCTCGCTGGAGCATCTCGACAAGTTTGACGAAGCACTGACTTTATACGAAGACGCCCTCAAGCGGCAGCACGACGGACCACATCGCGCCGAAGCGCTGTGGGGCGCCGCGCGCATGCACGACCAGTTAAAGCAGCCGTCGCAAGCAGTCGAATGTTACGCGCGATTGGTGCGCGAGCATGCCGATTTTGGCGAGCTCGACACGGCGCTTTACCGCTGGGCCTGGCTGGCAAACGAACTGGGGCAACCGTCCGAGGCCAACGAGTTGTGGGGCAGGCTTCGACGTGATTTTCCAAAGAGCCCGCTGGCGGCCGATGCAACGCTGCGAGTGGCTGAGGCGGCCCTGGCCGACGGCAAACACGACGAGGTCGACTCGCTGTTGGCCAACATCAGCGACGCCGCAGCGCCGGAATCCGTGCGGCAGCACGCGATGCATTTGCGGGCTCGCGTGGCAATGGCCGGCGGACGGTGGGCCGCCGCCGAGGCGACGCTGGCGGAATTGGTCAAACAGTTTCCCGACGGCGAACTGACATTGTCGGCCGGCTACTGGTTGGCCGAAGCAGCCTACCGCCAAGGACACTACGAAGACGCCGCACGGCAATTGAGCGACCTGGCTGCGAAGTCGGCTGCAAACGACCAACCTTGGTCGGCGACCGCTGAACTACGCCGCGCTCAGGCGTTGGCGCAATTGAAAGAGTGGGATCAGGCCCTCGATGTCGCGCGTGCGATCCCGTCGAAGTGGCCACAGTTTGTCGAGCAATACGAGGTCGACTACCTGGTCGGACGGGCGCTGGTGGCCAAGGCCGAGTTCGACCCCGCCCGCGAGGCTTATCTGAAAGTCATTGCTTCGCCACGGGGCGCGGCGAGCGAGACGGCGGCGATGGCCCGATTCATGATTGGCGAGAGTTATTTCCATCAGGAGAACTATCAGGCTGCCCTGGCCGAGTACGACCGTGCCCAGAGCGACTCCAAATTCCCGCGTTGGCGGTCCGCCGCATTGATGCAAAGCGGCAAATGCCACGAGGCGCTCGGCCAGTGGGACGCGGCCGTCGCAACATACGAGAAGCTGGCCAGCACCGATCCCGACGGTCCACTTACAACCGACGCGCGCCGACGAGCGGCGAGCGTTCGCGAGCAGGCAAGCGTCAAGAAGTCAAAAACGAAATTGCAATGACGACCGAGTTTTGTTTGACCGTGTGCAGCTAACTCGGAACAACCGAAGGATGGCAGGCAATGTCGCGAATCAGATTTGAACGCAGATGGCTGACTGCCCTGCTGGCGATCGTGGTCCTTGGGTCCGTTGCCACGGGAACTTTGCTCGGCCAGGGGACCGGAAACGAGCCCGCGGCTGGAGCGGCAATTGGTGAGCCCGCCACGCCGGCCAGCTCGCTCACGTCGTACAGGAATCTCCTGCAAATCCTCCAAGACGGGGGACCGATGATGGTCCCCTTATTCGCCTGCTCCTTCGTGACCGTAGTGTTTGTGCTGGAGCGCATGATTAGCCTGCGTCGGGGGCGCGTGATTCCGCGCCCCTTCGTCAAACGCTTCTTGCACCAGGTGGATGAGGGCAAGCTCGACCGCGACGGCGCGCTGGAGCTCTGCCGTGAGAACGGCAGCGCCGTGGCCGACGTCTTTGCCGCCACGGTGAAGAAATGGGGCAGGTCCTCGGTCGAGCTCGAGCAAACGGTCATCGACGCGGGTGACCGCGCGGCGGCATCGCTCCGCCGCTATGTGCGGTTGTTCAATGCCGTGGCAACGGTCAGTCCGCTAATGGGCCTGCTAGGCACCGTGTTCGGCATGATCCGCTTGTTCAGTGCCATATCGAAGGCCGATGTCATGGGCCGCACCGAGCTGTTGGCCGCCGGCATCAGCGAGGCGTTGCTGGCCACCGCGGCAGGACTCTTGATCGCGATTCCGGCGCTGTGCTTTTACCTATGGTTTGTCAGCCGCGTGGAACGGCTGCTGATGGAAATCGACTCCCTCGGACAGGAACTGGCTGGTCTGATTTCGGCCGAAGCTCTTCACGAGGAGCGAAACGCCAAGCTTCGCAAAGTGCGGCCACCGGCCGCCGCCTGAAGCGACCTATGACACTGCCAGTCCGAGTGATGTTCCGTTTCTAGTTAGTTCGGGAAAGTTCGCAGGCGTCCATGCCACTTAAGAATCAATTCGAAGACATGCCCGTCTTGAACCTCACGTCGATGATCGACGTGCTGTTTCTGCTGATCATCTTTTTCATGGTGGGCACAAAGTTTATCGAGTCGGAGCGGCAGATCGACCTGAAATTGCCCCAGGTGAAGTCAGGCGCCGCGCTAAGCGCAGCTCCGGAAAAGAAAATCATCAACGTCTACGCCGACGGCACGATCATGCTGGATCGAAAAAGCGTGACGCTCGACGAGCTGGCCAGCCGGCTCTCGGCCGCTCGTGCCGGCTACAAGGCGCTGGGCGTGTTGGTGCGTGGCGACGGCACGACTTCCTTTCAACAGATCGCCCACGTCCTGGCCGCCTGCAAACAAGCCGGCATCGCCGAACTGGCGATCTCGGTCGAGGAGGCTGGCAAACAACCCAACCATGCTCGCCGCTAAGCTGCCACTGCTGTTTGCCGTGTTCTGGGATGCGCAGATCGTCCGCTGGGTGGTCTGGGTCGGGCTGGTGGTGTTGACCGTGGCGCTGCTGCTGTTGATTCGCACTCGCTGGGGGCAGTCGAAGCCCTTAAGCAAATGTGTGGTGCTGTCGCTGGTGGCCCATTTGCTGCTGGGAATCTATCTGACCACCGTCAACATCGTCACGGACAGTGTGGGCTCGCCGGACGGAACCGGAATTCAGGTGTCGCTGGTCGACAGCACGGCCGCGGCGCAGATGGATTCCCAAGTCGGGGATCCCGAGCCATGGAACGGCCTGTCAGGACCAGGCCCGGCCGAGGGCTTGGGGCCGGACAACGGATTGGGATTGAGCGCGGATGCGACGCACGCGCCGCCAGCCGTCGGTGTACCGGCAGCCGCACAGCCCCAGCGTCAGAACCCGGCGGAACTCGAACCGCCGCTGACACCAATCAAGGCGCCGACCGTTCCGCCCCCGGCCGACCCTGTCCCACCACCAACGACGCCAAAGGAAGATCCAATAACGACCACCCCTCCCAGGGAAGTTGTGCCGCGCGAGGATTCACCACCAGGGACAAAAGGTGAACCCGATCCAGTCCCGCCGCCTGAGCCACAACAACCGGCCGAACCGCTTAAATCCGTTGCGCCTCGACCCAACGAAACACCCAGCCCGCTCGCGACCGGCGACGGCACCGCCACTTCGGCGCCCACGGCCCCTGCGACTGCTGACACACCAGGAGGAGGCGGAAAGCTAGCGGGTTCACCGAACACCGGTCCGCTCAAACCGCTGCCCGACGCGCTACGGCTTCGGGTGGGAGATCACTCGCAAGTTGCCAAAGGTCACGGCGCGACGCCCGAGAGCGAAGCGGCCGTGAACGCCGCCTTGAAGTGGCTGGCCGCCAACCAATCGGCTGGCGGCCGATGGGACGCGCGACGCTTGGGCGCCGGAGGCGCGCGAGCCGGCGACGGACAGGACCGCGTCGGCGCCGGGGCAACGGCCGACACGGGCATCACCGGCCTCGCCCTTTTGGCATTTCTGGCTGGCGGTCACACTCATTTGCGCGGGCCGCACCAGGCGACCGTGCGGCGCGGCCTCGAGTTTCTGTTGGCATCGCAACAGCCCGACGGCAATCTCGGCGCGTCGGTCAATATGTATGAGAAAATGTATTGCCACGCGATGGCTACCTGTGCGTTGAGCGAGGCCTACGCCATGTCGGGCGACGAGCGGCTGGCCGGCAGCCTCCGCCGCGCGATCGGCTTCACGCTGGCCGCGCAAGATCGCAACGGCGGCGGCTGGCGATATCGGCCCAACGATCCCGGCGACACCAGCCAGCTCGGCTGGCAGGTGATGGCGCTCAAGAGCGGGCAGCTCGCCGGGTTTGCCATTCCCGAAGCAACTCGCGCCGGCGTCGAGCGATTCTTGAAGACTGTGGCGGGTGGGCGCGAACGGGGCCTGGCGTATTACCAGACGATCCGGCAAGTGCCGAGTCGCTCGATGACGGCCGAGGCCCTTGTATGCCGGCAATTCATGGCCATTCCCGATACGCCGGCCGGCCTGGCCGAGGCCAGCGAATATCTGATGCAAGAGCTGCCTGGGGCCGGGACGACCAACCATTACTACTGGTACTACGGCACGCTGAGCATGTTTCAGTTGCAGGGCGAACCCTGGCGACGTTGGAACGAGGCGCTGCAGCGCACGCTATTGGCCGCGCAGCGTCAGGACGGGACGCTGGCCGGCAGTTGGGATCCCGATCCGGTGTGGGGCGGATGCGGCGGCCGCGTCTACAGCACGTCGCTGGCTACGTTGTCTCTCGAGGTCTACTACCGCTTCCTGCCGCTATACATCGAAGCCGCCGGCCGCGAGCGGCGTACGAAGTGAGCACGCTGCGGCCGTCGAGTTGACGCCCATACGACATGCGCTCGCCTATAATGGCCCTATGAGCGAAGGCCCTGACAAACGTCGCCAGCGGGTAAATCTAGCGCGGCCAGTATGCGAGTGGGGCACGCTCGCCTTTGGAACCCTGTCGGCCGCTTGTCTCGCCTATTGGGTCATCTCAATCGCCAGCTCCATTGCCGACCTTGAGCCTCTTCAGATGCGACACAGGCTCGTGATATCGGCTTCGAACGGTTCTATCGCTGTCGGTTCACGTATTGACGAGACATTGAAGGAGTTGGATTCTTGGGCAAACAGTTCGAGGCTGTACCCCCCGCTCATCAGCGATCGCGGCTTGAGCGTCCCCGGCTTCCACTGCCGCATGCTACGCTTTGCGGACGACAACAGTGCCGCCTGGGCACTTGAAATGTCGATTCTCATCCCGTTCGTGGTGGCTGGTGTCTTGGCCACCGTTTGCTTTCATCGATACCGTGCCGTTTGCCGACCGATTTCAAAAACTCTCCGATAAGACTGAGCGGCTACTGCTGGCATAATTTGACAAAGTATGCCACAGGATGTATCTTGGAGCGATGGCGCAAGAATCGATGAACATTGCTCTGCCGGAAGCGCTCAAGGACTTTGTCCTCAGTCAGGTGGTCGATTCTGGATATAGTACGGCCAGCGAATACATTCGCGAGCTGATCCGCGCAGACCAGAAGCGCAGAGCTCAAGAGCGGCTGGAGACGATCCTGCTCGAAGGGCTCGACGGCGGCAATCTCACGCCGCTTACGAAGAAGGAGTGGGACGGCATCCGAGCGCAGGTCAAGGGACGGCTCAAGCAGCGCCGCCGATGAGCGGCCGCGTTTGGAAGTGCTCGGCTGCCGCAGCCGACGTCGTCGAGTGCGCCACGTATCTCGGCCAGAGAAACCCCAGTGCGGCCGACCGCTTTCTGGACGCTGTCGAGGACGGCATCGACCTGTTGGCCGACATGCCTCAATTGGGTGCCGTCTATGATACCCAAAACCCTCGGCTGGGGGTCTCAGGATTTGGCGCGTCAAAGGCTTCGAAAAGTACCTTGTGTTCTACAGCGAGTCGGCCGACCGAATCGAGATCATCCGGGTAGTGCATGCCGCTCGCGACTGGGCGGCCATCTTGGGCGATGCCTAATGCCGCACTGGCCACGCACTTCCCAGTCAGAAATCCCCTCGAATCGGCCCTGCGGCCTGTTTGACACGCGCTTGCTGGGCAGTAAAATTGAAGGTGACGGTTGGTTCACCGCAACTGCGTGCTGACGCGGCGCTGTTCCTGACTCGAAGCTGCCCGATTTCGGGCAACACAACCGTCTTAGCGAGGCTTCGGGGCACTCTCACCTTCATTTGCCAAGGGCGCTGCTATGCTCGGATTTATCGGCATCGGGGTTCCTGAGCTACTGATCATCGGGTTCATTGTGCTGATCCTGTTTGGCAGCCGCCTGCCGAGCGTGATGCGCTCGCTGGGACAAGGGATGGTGGAATTCAAAAAAGGCGTGCAAGGGATCGAAGACGACAAGGAACACTCGGAAAAATCGTAGCTCCGTGCATCGAGCGTGCCACTGGCCTGGTCAAGAACGGGCCAGTCGCGCCGCCGTCGCACGAGGCATTCAACACGCAGGTTTTCAAGCGTAGGGAGGACAGAACCATGTTTGGCCTCGGCCCCATGGAAATGTTGATCGTTGGCGTTATCGCCGTGCTGTTGTTCGGCAAGAACCTGCCGTCGGTAGGCCGCTCGCTGGGCAAGGGAATCGTGGAATTCAAGAAGGGACTCAACGACATTAAGAGCGAAGTCGACGCCGCGACCTATCCCGAGCCGCGCGACCGCGTGGCCCAGCGTTACAGCTCCGACGATCACGACGAGCCCACTGCCCCCAAGTTCGAACCGCCCACGCAAGAGCCCACCGAGACAACCTCGCCGAACCCGACTGCGTAGGCCAAGCTCGTACCACGCCGGGGCAGGCCGGCTCGCTCGGGC
>CAZUPX010000689.1:0-3504 GCA_964622155.1 uncultured Planctomycetaceae bacterium
GTCTCGACGCAGCCGGCCGGCTTGGGAACGGCTGTGTTCCCGACGCCGCTCGTTCCCGGCGGCACTCCGCAGCCGCGGAAGATCTGGAACAACTCCGACCCGCGTTTGGGAACGGCAAATCTCCCGTCGAGCGCAGCCCCGTCGACGGTCTTTTCTCGAGCCGGTGGGCTGTCGCATCCGCTGGCCGTGACGTTCCAGGGGATCGTGCGCGACAACGGATCGGCGCGACCCTACGGCTTCAGCCCGTTTGCTTATCCGCCCGGAACGATGACTCCGGACGCGAAGCCCGCTGTCAGCGCTCGGGAGTACATCAATCCCTATGTACCCTCGGGTGGTCAGTCGGCGGCATCGCCCGACCAGTCGACTTCGACCGGCCGGATCTACACGAATCCGTTCGTCGATCGAGCAGGCACAGCCAGCACGGCCTCGCTGGCCAAGCGGGTTGACTGACGACAGGCCTGTCAGATCGTCGAAAAGCGGTCTGGACGCACGGGCTCGACTTGCTATCCTATCGCCCCCCACGGCGGTCGGTGCGGTGACACGCGCCGCCGACCACCGCGGTGGATCCCATCTGTCGTTGTTCTATGCTCGTCTAGTGGCAGCCGACGGCGTGACCACGTTTACGTGGCCGTGTCGAGTCGCGGCAAAATCCAAATCGTAAGCATGCTCGCGACAAGCGTGAGTATGACACCCCGGGTCATTCCGCTCGCGCTCGGTGCGCGTTTGGAGGCGAAAGGAGTCTGCCGATGATGCGACGCTATGCGGTTTTACTGACCGCTGCCGTTGCGCTGGGCTGCCGCAGTTCGCAGCCCACGACGAATCCCTTTTTGCGTACCACCGTGCCGCCCCCCGGAACCGGACAAGGGGCCGTGGTGATGCCCGGCGAGCCGTATTATCCGGGCGGTGCGCCTCCGGCAATGGGGGCGCCGGTCGACCCGGCCGCGCCTCCACCGCCGCCGCCACCACTGCGCAACAACAAATATTCGCCCCCCGGCGGATCGTTTATGTACAACCAGAGTTCGATTGAACGACCGAAGGCCGGCATACCCGACGGCGAGGACGCCAACGACGGGCCGGCTTTAGCGTCCACAAAAGGCGCGCGGGACAAATCACAGCCGCAAAGCCTCGACGAGCTGCGATTGCCCTCGGTCGAACATGCCGTCGAGCAAGCGACTCGTTTGAGCGTCGAGCCCGACATTGTCGAGCTGACGCAGGCTGACGGGGTTGAACCGCCCCTCTCGGTATCCTCCGCGGTTACAGGCCGCATGCCAACGGAGATTATTTCCACGGCCGCGGTGCTAGAGCAGTCAGCCGCCTCGATCCGCGAAGCGCAACTGGCCGCAGCGGACGACACACCCGTTGCAACCTCGGCCTTGAGAGAGCCCGCCTCGACGGCTACCGCGGTGCTGCGGATTACGGCCGGAACCCCCGCCGAGAGCGCGCCGGCCGGCTCGCAGTTGGTCGTCAAACAACGAGTTGCCGAATCGGATGTGAACGCTGGCGCGCACGACGAGCTCGCCGGCGATTGGGCCGTGACTCAGCGGCAGGCTGGGGCGAGCCATCCGGCGACGCGCAGCAGCGCGTGGCGTGCCAGCCGGATGATCTCTCGGCTGGGGACTAGCGCCCTGTAGGGGCGGTTTTCTGTTCGCGTCTGCGCGTGAAATCTCTGGCCAGCCCGCTCCCATGACTTAGAATAGAGCTAGCGGTCCATTTCAGCGGTAGCATGCTCGGGTGCGGTGAGGCTGACCTCAAGAAGGTCCAGTCGGCCCGCGGGGAGGGGGCTTGGTTACGATCGGCGAAGGTTTCCGCAACGGCTTGCAGGCCATCTCAGGCGCCATGACGCGCCGCCGCATCGCCCAATGGGCCAGCGTACTGCCCGTGGTCGCCGGCTTTGAGGAAGAGTTCAAAGCGCTCAATGCGTACGACCTGCGCAAGCGCAGCCTTTCGCTGCGCTATCGACTGAAGAGCCGAGAGCCGGTGGATCGGATTTTGCCCGAGGCGTTCGCATTGGTGCGCGAGGCCGGGCGACGGACCATCAACATGCGTCACTTCGACGTGCAGATCTTGGGTGGCATTGCCATCCATCGCCGTTCGGTGGCCGAGATGCAAACCGGCGAAGGCAAGACACTCACGGCCACATTGCCTTTGTACATCGCGGCCCTTGAAGGCAAGGGCGCACACCTGGCCACGGTGAACGACTACCTGGCCGCCCGCGACGCCGAGTGGATGCGCCCGATCTACGAGGCGCTGGGCATCACGGTAGGCGTCGTCGAAACGCCAAATAGCCAGGAAGACCGGAGAAAGGCTTACGCCGCCGACATCACCTATGGCACGGCAAAGGAGTTTGGATTCGATTTTTTGCGGGATCGCCTGTTGCTGCGGCGCGTCAATGAAGGTCAGACCGATTTCCTGGGCGGCATGCTGGGCATGCTCCGCAACGCGAACAGCGAAAAACCGGTGCAACGTGCTCCTTACTTCTGCCTGGTGGACGAGGCCGACTGCACGTTAATCGACGAAGCACGTACGCCGTTGATCATCGCGGCCATGCCCAACGAGGAGCAGCAGGTCGCCGTGGCGGCGTACAAGTGGGCGGCCTCGGTCGCCGACCAATTCGAGGAAGACGAGCAGTACGAATACGACCCCGACGAGAGGAAGGTCGAGCTCACCGCCGACGGCCGCCGCATGGTCCGCGCCTTGACCAAGCCAGACGCCATGCACAACACGGGCATGTTTACCATCTACGAGTACATCGAGCGGGCGATCAAAGTCGAGCGCGAGTTCTTCCGCGATCGCCAGTACCTTGTGCGTAACGGCGAGGTCGTGATCGTCGATGAATTCACCGGCCGCGCCGCCGAGGGCCGCAAGTGGCGCTCTGGCCTGCACCAGGCGGTTGAGGCCAGTGAGGAGGGGGTCGAAGTCACCGTCGAGAGTGGGCAGGCAGCGCGAATTACGATCCAAGATTACTTCCTGCTGTACCCGCACTTGGGAGGCATGACCGGCACGGCGGCGACATCGGCCAGCGAATTCCGAAAAATCTACAAGCTTAACGTCGTCCAGATTCCGACCAATCGGCCTGCGATTCGCGACAGACTGCGCGACGGTGTGTTCGGCACCGCCGACGCCAAATGGCACGCCATCGTCGAGGAGGTTTGCGAAGTGCATGAGACGGGCAGGCCCTTGTTGATCGGCACCCGCTCGATCGACAAGTCGGAGCTGCTATCGCAGATGTTGCGGCTGCGCGGCGTCGAGCACGTCGTGCTCAACGCCAACCAGATCGCCCACGAAGCCGACATCATCGCCCAGGCCGGCAGGCTGGGCCGTGTCACGGTCTCCACGAACATGGCCGGGCGCGGCACCGACATCAAGCTCGAAGAGGGCGTTGCAGCGATGGGCGGGCTGCACGTGATCGTCACCGAGATGCACGACGCGGCGCGCATCGACCGCCAGTTGGCCGGCCGCTGCGGACGCCAGGGCGATCCCGGCAGCTTCCGCATCTACCTGTCG
>CAZUPX010000690.1:0-2088 GCA_964622155.1 uncultured Planctomycetaceae bacterium
TTCGGCACCCTCGCCCAGGACAGACGAGGGTGCCGAATAACTTTTCGGGAGCAGCGCGGTTCGTTACTTGTGGATCACGATGCTGCCGTTGGCGATGGCCTGGTTCACCTCACTCGCCAGGCAGCCAGAGAGCGCCAGCAGCCCGCCGTTGAACTCGCGTAAGAGCTCCTTGTCGATGCGCGGCTTGTAGTAAAAGCCTTCCTTGTAGCTCAGCGTCACCAGGCGGCAGAGGTTGCGGTACCCTTGCTCGTTTTGCACGAGCAGAATCAGGTGGTGATTGCCGCCGGCCTCGAAGTCATCGGCCCGCCCCATCCCCTTGTCCTTGCGAGACTTGGGCGCAACGTACACCTCGCACCCGAGGATGGGCTTGATGCCGGCCTTGACGGCCTTCTGGTAAAACTCGACGGCGCCAAACATGTTGCCGTGATCGGTGATCGCCACCGCCGGCATGCCCGCCGCTTTCACCTTGCCGATCAGCGCGTCGATCTTGTTCGCCCCGTCCAGCAGCGAATACTGCGTGTGCACATGCAGATGAACGAAGCCCATCACACCACCCCTCAACGAATCACTTGATGACTTCTAATCTCGGCTTTTAGATTATGACTTCAGCGTCCTTCGAAATTATTTGGTATTTGCCCAAGAAACAGAAGTAGCCTTCTCGCTTGCCCATGGGCGACCCGGCCAGAGAATCACGAAAACACGAAAATTCGAAAGCACGAAAGGCGAAATCTGCGCTCTTGTTTCGTGTTTTCGCCGTTTCGTGTTTTCGTGATTCCACGAGGCTTTGTCCAGAATCGAGCACTCTCCAGTACCAAATGAGCTCGATGCCTTTCTCTTGCTTTCGCAGTCCTCAATATATCTCAAATGTCCTCTTCATTCCCATTCTATGGTTGCCGGAGGTTTCGAGGAGATATCGTAGACGACGCGGTTGACGCCACGCACCTCGTTGATCAGCCGGCTCGAGAGCTGCGCCAGGAGGTCGGCGGGCAAGCGCGCCCAATTGGCGGTCATGCCATCGACGCTGTCTACAGCGCGTAACGCCAAGACGTTCTCGTACGTCCGCGCATCGCCCATCACCCCGACGGTGCGTATCGGCAGCAAAACCGCGAACGCTTGCCAGAGCCGGTCGTACAGGCCAGCGCTGCGAATTTCCTCATCAACGATCGCTTCGGCAGCTTGCAGGATGGCGACACGCTCGGCCGTCACCTCGCCGAGGATGCGGATCGCCAAGCCGGGGCCCGGGAACGGATGCCGGCCGACGATGGCCGGCGGGATACCGAGCAGCTGGCCGAGGGAGCGCACCTCATCCTTGAACAGCTCGCGCAGCGGCTCGATGAGCTGCAAATGCATCCGTTCGGGGAGGCCACCGACATTGTGATGGCTTTTGATGGTCGCCGATGGTCCCTTGAAGGAGACGGATTCGATGACATCGGGATAAAGCGTGCCCTGCGCTAGGTACTCCACGTTCGCCAGCTGCTTCGCCTCTTCTTCGAACACTTCGATGAACGTGCGGCCAATGATGCGCCGTTTTTGCTCGGGATCTTCGATGCCCGCGAGCTGCTTCAGAAAGCGGCTGCTGGCGTCGACCATTTTGATGCGGAAGTGAAAGGCGTCGCGCAGGAAGTCCATGACGCGCTGCGCCTCGTCGCGGCGCAGCACGCCGTTGTCGACGAAGATGCAAGTCAGCTGATCGCCCACCGCGCGATGCACCATCGCTGCCGTGACCGTCGAGTCCACGCCGCCGCTCAGCGCGCACACGACGCCGGCCTTGCCGACCCGTTCGCGGATGCGCGCACTCTCGCGCTCGACGAAGTTCTCCATCGTCCAGTCGGCCCGGGCGCGGCAGATGCGGAACAAGAAGTTCGCCAGCACCTGCTTGCCGCACGGCGTGTGCACGACTTCGGGATGAAACTGCACGCCGAAGGTGCGTCGCCGGTCGTCGGCACACGCCGCGATCGGCGAGTTGGCACTGTGCGCCAACACCTGCCATCCCGCCGGCAAGGATTCCATCTTGTCGCCGTGGCTCATCCAGACGGGCAGCGGCTGTCGATCGATCCCGGCGAACAGATCGTCTCCGTCGTCGACGAT
>CAZUPX010000691.1:0-2111 GCA_964622155.1 uncultured Planctomycetaceae bacterium
GCATATCGATAATCTGCCAAGCACTCTAACCGATCTTCGACAGTGCGATGATGCAACGTCTTTTATAGCAGAGGCTTATGGAGCCGGCACCAGGCTTTGGCACTACACGGTTGCTTTTGCGGGCGGAGACCGATTAGCGTAGCCGCACGGAGGGACCTAAAGCGACGCCTGTGGCCTCGAGGGCACGCCCCGCGTCGCCGACCGGTGGCGTACGAATTGTAAACGTCTTCTCGCCCAGCGGGAGCGTGAGTTCTTGCAACTCGTCCAGGTCGTCGCGTAACCGTTGCCACTCCGTGATCCAACCGCGTGCTTCCAAACGCGATTGCAATTCCTGTTGCAGCACCAAGGCCAGGAAACTGCAAAACACATGGCCGCGTATCGTGTCGTCGCACTTGTGATAGATCGGGCGTGTTTCCAGAATCGCTTTCATCGTGCGGAAAGCGTCTTCTACCAGCAGCAGATCCTTGTAACGCAAAGCGACTTCTTCCGCCGGCAACTCGGTATCCGTCTGCAACACCCATTTGCCGTCGAAGCGGGCGTCTTGTTTGACTTTCGCTTCGTCAATTTGAAACGCGCCGCCGCTGCGTGCCGACAGATACTTGCGATAGCCCTTGTTGCCCACCAGCGACTTGCTCCCTTGTCTCAATTGTCCGCGGAGCTTGGCCACGATCGCGTCACGATCCGCCCGGTCTTTGCGCGCCTGTTCTTCGTTATGGCACACGATGTAGCGACGGTCTTCAACCAGCACTTGTTTCACTTTCAGCGGCGACGGATCTTCGCTCCCCGATCGCGGACCGTGCACTTCGCGATAGCGGCCGCCGCGAGACAGCACGGTCTGGCGAATCTCTGTCACGTTCCGCAGGCGTGCTCCCAGGATGTAACGGATGTCACGCTGGGAAAGCTCGGCCATGGTCTGTTGGCTGATCATGCCGCGGTCGGCAACGACGCACACGTCACGGATGCCAAACCGCTGACGCAACCGATCGATGACCGGAATCAACGTCTTGATGTCGGCCGTGTTTCCCGGCAACAGTTCGCAACAGACGGGCCGCCCTTGGTCGTCCATGACCACCGCCACGATCATCTGCGGGAGGTCCGGCCGATGGTCCTTGCTGTGGCCGCGCCGGCCGATCGATTCCCCGCCGCGGCCTTCGAAGTAAATCGATGTCGTGTCGAGAAACACTAACCGCAAGTTGCTGAACAGATCACGCCGCCGCCCGAACAACGCCTCTTCGATCAAGTCTTTCCGCAACCTGGGCGTCAGCGACGGCGTCTGCGGTTGTTGGTCTGGCGGCAACGGTTCGCCCAGCCAGCCCATCGTACGATAGAAGTGCTGGAGCTCGAGGCCGTCGCTCTCCCCCACCGCGTACCTGCGACACCAGCGCTCGGCTGCGCGGTCGCTGCCGGGTGCGAACAATCGGTGCAGCACCGTAATGAAGACCACGCGTTCCAGCGGAAACTCAAACTTGCGTCCCGTCAGCAGCCGCTCGAAGATGCCGGGCAGGCCCAGTTCTTCCCACAGCCTTTGAAACACCAACGGAGGCCCGAGATGGATCGTTCTGGTGGGCGTGATCTGATTGGCTTTCAGCGCATTCAGAACGGCAGCATGATCGCTGAACCGCGCCAGGGATTCCAGCAAACCTTCGAGTTGTCCGGTCTCCTGGAGTACATCCAATCGTCCGAGCGTGGCAATCACGCGTTGGCGAACTCGTCCGTCGATGCGTTCGTTATGGACGACTTGAACGTATTGGTAGTCGCCTGATTTCTTGAGGCGAGCAAACATGTGGACCTCCGTATCGCGAGACCAGGCGTGTCACTACGGACAATGTCCACATCACCGTTGATAAATCAATCTGATTCCACTACCTCCAACCACTTTTGGCACTACAGAATCCGCGTCATCCCAGCAACTCCCACGTTCGGCAAACGACTTACGTCACATTCAGGCCTAATTCCAGCCGGAAACTGTCGAAGATGGGTTTAACTTGATGATCGCACGGAATGACCAGCCGGCCCGCGTACCTGCCGCGCTCCAGCTGGATGCCGTGAACCGGCCCCGCGGCGTACCAGTCCCACGACTTGTTGCCGGCCGCCGGCGTGATTTCGCGGCG
>CAZUPX010000692.1:0-4251 GCA_964622155.1 uncultured Planctomycetaceae bacterium
CTCCGGAGCAATCGAGCATCGCCTGCACGTTGAATCCGGCTCAGCAGGGCGATCGACGAAACCGGTTTGCCCGACTAATGGGTAGCGCTCGCGAGATCACGGAGCTGGACAACGGCTATGCGCTGCGGTTCGACCTCGACGAACTGGCATTTCGAGAAGCGACCAATCTCGTTTTCGACGAATCGCAGTGCTGCGCCTTTTTCGAGTTCCGGCTCGCTGTTCTCCCGTCGCTGAAGTCACTTACTCTCGAGGTCACCGGCCCCCAGGGGGCCAAGGAGTTCTTGGCGGCAAATGTCGGCTTCGAGTCCGTCAGTGTAAAGCCGCAACTGCCGGCGTGCGCTTGCCAATCGTCAACCCATTGCTCGGCCGACCGATGCCAGGAACATACGCCGCCCGACGAGAATTCCAACACGGCGGAATAGCAGTCCACCAGCACGGGCTAAGGATTTGGCGTCACCACGCGCCCGATGAACAGAATTTGACCCGTCGTGCGGTTGCGGATCGCGAACATGAACGGATGATCGGCGCGAAACATTTTGGGCTCCTGCGGATTGGATGGCATCGAGGTTGGGGCCATTGCGATTCCCGTGGCGGCGGCGGCTTCGGTGCCCTCTTCGTCCACCTCAACCAGTGCCCGATGGACGATCGCCGCGATGCAAAGCGGCTCGGCCATGATCCCCGAAAAGTCGGCTGAGTTCCCAAACGCATCTTTCATCCCAAGAGCCGCGAGTGCGTCGACCAGAGACGACGGCTCGTCGACCTTGAATTTTGGCAGCAGGACGATGACGCTCGTGCGTTCGAACTTGGCTAGCGAAGTGGCAAATCCTTCGCGGCACAGCTCGCGCTCCATTTCGCTCATGCCTTCGGCCTGGTTGGGCAGCCACACGACCATCGACAGGTCGGAATCGGCATAAGGGAGCTCGATGGCCTGGTACGTGTCGGTTTCAAGATAGCTAAACTTTGAGTTTTGCCTCATCAACCAGCAACTAACGTCCGCGCGGCCAGGCCGATGGAACGGCTGCCGCGTGGTCGACCGCTTGTTAAATGGATCTTCCCACTTGCCTTTGAAATAAATGGCGTTGGCCAACACCAGACGCGACGAGCTGTCGAGCGAACCAGAAGGGATTAACTCTCGAATCTTGTGGTTGGTTTTCGAGTCGACCCAGGCATTGATAGCGGCGCGTGCTGCTTCGGTCCGGGCGGCGAAGTCGACCGCGGCGAACGAGGCTCGCCCGTTGGCTTCCAACAGGCGGCGATATGCGTCGTGAATGACCGAGCCCTGCTGAATCCACACCGAGTTGGCGATCACCAGTCCACTGGAGGATTGTGTGGATGGTCCGCCGGCTCGGGCCGCCTGGTATTGATCCAACAGCGCTCCCACGTTGGCGGCCTGCTGGGGAGTGAGATGCAGGGCCTCGGCCATTTGTATCGCTGTTTGTCCGTCAGCCCCCGCCAGCGCCAACAGGATGCAGGCTTCCACGCTGGCCGGAGAAACGACGACGTTGCCGCTGACGCCGGCGAGTTGCGCATACAAGGCTCGGGCGAATGCGTCGGAGCATGTCGTAGAAGTTTGGACTGGCACGGAAACTCGGACACCAAGCGGGGGAAAACTCGGCTCAGCGGCCAGCAGAGACCACTGGGCTTGGGGGACGAAAATCATCGACACGACCGAAAACCAACCCCAGAACCGCCCCCACACCAATAGATTCTCCATATTCGCTGCCTCTCGACCAGATGTGTGCGTTGACTCTGCTCCATTGGTTTGACGAGTGGATGGCGCGAAAGGTTCCGCGGCGGCGCGAGGTGATGGTGGGGAAATCGTCGTGATTTTTTGCCACCCCCTCCTCGTCCCCGGCGCGCGTGGGCCACCCTCTCCGACAAGGGGAGAGGAGAGTCGGGATTCCGCGGTCTCCAGCTCTACGGAACGCGATGCACAACCACGGCATTGTGAGAGGCCGGGTGCAGGCCGGTGCCGGCGACCAGGACGATGTGGTCGCCCGTTTTGAGCGTGCCCTCGCGAAGTCCCCACGTGGTCACCGCTTCGAGCATCGACTGGTTGCTCGTGGTCGGAATTCCCGGTAGCGGGATGACGCCCCAGTAGAGACACATTTTGCGCAGCGTTTGGTCCAGGTCGCTGATGCCGATGGTCGGCACGAATGTGCGTTGGTTCGCAAGTGCCAACGCGGTAGCGCCGTTGTGGCTGGCCACGACGATCAGCCGCGCATCGATCTCGGCCGCGACGTGTCCGGCGCCATAGACGACGGCAGAAGTGAGCGGGTGCAATCCCGCGGCGCCAAGCTCGCCAGGCGTCAGTGGTGGCCGGTCGCGAAAAAGTTCCTCGGTGGCCATGGCGACTCGATTGACCATCTCGACCGCCTCGCGCGGATATTGGCCAATGGCCGTCTCACCCGAGAGCATGCAGGCGTCGCCACCGTCCAGAATGGCGTTGGCCACGTCCGTGACTTCGGCCCGCGTGGGGCGCGGCGAGTGCTGCATGCTATCCAGCATCTGCGTGGCGATGATGACGGGCTTTTGATGTTTTCGGCAAGTGGCGATGATCTGCTTTTGGACCACCGGCATCCGCGCGATGTCGATCTCCACGCCCAGATCGCCTCGGGCAACCATAATGGCGTCGCTCTCGGCGACAATCGAGTCAAGCCGCTCGAGCGCCTCGGGCTTTTCGATCTTGGCGACAACGCCGGCCGACGAGTCGTGCGCTTGCAAGAGGTCCTTAAGCTCGCGTACGTCGCGCGGATCGCGTACGAAACTTAAGCCCACGAAATCGACGGAGATTTGAGCCGCCCAGATCGCATGCTCGCGGTCGACGTCGCTCAGCGCTGGCGCGCTCAACTTGACGCCGGGCAAGTTCAAACCCTGGCGGCTGCGGATCACACCCGGCTGAAACACGCGTGCCAGCACGCCATCGGGGGCTTTGTCGATGACGGTCATACCCACGGTGCCGTCGGCCAGCATCACCGTGTCACCCACGGCCAACTCGTCGACGAGCGGTTCGTAGGTGGTGATCAATTCCTTGCTGTGGCGCGGCTCGCCGGATCGAATGAAGCGGAACTCGTCACCCGCCACGCATTCGATCATGCCGCTCGGCAGCTCGCCCAGCCGAATCTTGGGTCCCGCGAGGTCGACGAGCAAGGCGATCGGCTGCCGCAACTGCTCGCTCACTCGGCGAATCGCGGCCAACGTTTGCTCATGCTGGTCGCGCTGGCCGTGTGCCATGTTCAGACGGAACACGTCCACGCCCCGCGCCGCCAGCTCGAGCAGTTGTGGTTCCTGTGAGCAGGATGGACCAACCGTGGCAATGATCTTCGTGCGGGCGCGCTTCGATGTCGACCGGTGGTCGTTCATGATGTCTCGGTCCGGCGTGGGCCACTGGCAGTGCCAGTGCCGTCCCCTGTTCGTCAAAAACCAGTCACCGGCGGAGCCAGTGGCGCAGGCTTGGCCTCAGACTACACAGCGCGATAAGATTTGACCAGCAGAGCGCGCGCCCTCCAAACTTGTGGCCCATTCATGATCTCAACGAATCCAGACTCCGATTCGTCGGAATCGGTACCGAATGGATCGTCGCCCACTGCCGAGAATCGCCGGCCACGACGGCATCCGCTGGGTCGCGGGTTGCTGGTCGGCCTCGTCATTGCGATCGTGATCACAGTCGTGTTGGCGATTGCGCGGCACCGGGGCGCGCCGCCGCGATTGACTGAGACGGAGTACCAAGCCGCAGTTGATCGTTGGGAGAAGAGCGGCCCGGCCGATTACGATCTCGACTTGGAGATCAGCGGTAATCGCAGCGGCAAAGTGCACGTCGAAGTGCGCGAGGGTGAAGTCGTGCACATGACGCGCGACGGCGTCGAACCCAATCAAAAGCGCACCTGGGACGTGTGGTCCGTGCCGGGCCAGTTGGAGACGATCGGCCAGGAAATGGAAATGGCGCGACATCCGGCCGAGTCGTTCGGCACTCGCGGCGCCGCCGAAGTCGTGATGTGGGCAGAGTTTGATTCACGCTACGGCTATCCACGCCGCTACGATCGCGTCGTGTTGGGAGCCGACATCGAAACTCATTGGGAGACGACTCGTTTTGTTGTCATTGCACCGAATAACTGAGGTCTTTCGTCAATCACCTGCTCGCCCGCAGGCGGCACGGCACTGCACTACGCTCGTCGGAGCGAAGCATTCGCGTGGTGGCGGCGAACGACCTTCTTCGGCTGCTGGGTAGTTCGGGTCGGCTTGTAGCCGTAC